>CAMYIK010000223.1 GCA_947258365.1 uncultured Thermoleophilia bacterium
GGGCTCGGACAGCAACATCTCCGTGAGCCCGGTGGAGGAGCTGCGCTGGCTGGAGTACGGTCAGCGGCTGCGCCACCGCCGCCGTAACGTCCTTGCCGGCGGTGCCGGCCGAAGCACCGGGCGCGCGCTTCTCGAGCGTGTGCTCGCAGGCGGTGCCCAGGCTTGCGGCCGCGACATCGGCCGCATTGCCGCAGGCGCCCGGGCGGATTTCATCGCTCTGGACACCGAGCACCCCGCGTTTCATCGCAGGTCCGGGGACGAGCTGCTGGATTGCTGGATCTTTTCCGGTAGCGGCAACCGGGTGCGCGACGTGTTCGTGGGCGGACGGCGCGTCGTCGCGGACGGAATTCACGAGCGGGAGCAGGCCGTGGAAGCCCGTTTCCGGCGGGCCCTCGACGAGCTTGACGAGTGAGCACATGAGCCCAATCCAACTCGACCTCACGCCCGGGACCCTGACCCTCGGCGACCTGCGTACGATCTATCGGTACCCGGTTACCGTCAGCGTTGCCGATGAGGCCTGGGCGGCCGTTTCCGAGTCCCGTAAGACCGTGACCGACGTCATCGAGAGCGGCTCGGTTGTCTACGGCGTCAATACGGGGTTCGGTCGCCTCGCCCAGACCCGCATCGACGCCGCGCAGCTCTCCGAGCTGCAACGCAACCTGGTCCACTCGCATGCCACCGGGGTCGGCCCCCTGCTCGACGACGCGACCGTGCGTTTGGTCATGGTGATGAAGATCAATGCGCTCGCAAGAGGCTACTCGGGAGTCCGGCGTAAGGTAATCGAGCTGCTCGTGCGGATGGTCAATCGCGGCGTCTTTCCGGCGATCCCGTCCAAGGGCTCCGTCGGCGCGTCCGGAGATCTCGCGCCTCTCGCCCACATGAGCCTGCCCGTGATCGGTAGCGGTCAGGTCCGTCTGGACGGGCGTTTGCTGGAAAGTCGCGAGGCGTTCATCGCGGTCGGGCTGGAACCCGTCGAGCTGAGCGTCAAGGAGGGGCTCGGGCTCCTGAACGGGACCCAGGTTTCGACCGCCCTTGCCCTGAAAGGGCTATTCGACGCCGAGCGAAACGCCAACGCCGCGTTCGCGGCGGGGAGCATGACCGTGGAGGCCGCCCTCGGCAGCCGCGTCCCCTTCGACGAGCGCATCCATGCGGTGCGGGGCCACCCGGGGCAGATCGAAGCGGCGCGGATCTACCGGAGCATTCTCACCGACAGCGAGATCAACCGTTCCCATGCGGACTGTGACCGGGTCCAGGACCCGTACTCGCTGCGCTGTCAGCCCCAGGTGATGGGCGCCTGCCTGGAACAGATGTGGAGCGCCGCGGCGCGCCTCGCGGTCGAAGCCAACGCAGTCTCGGACAATCCGCTGGTGTTCGTCGACGACGGCAGTATTCTTTCCGGCGGGAACTTCCACGCCGAGCCCGTGGCCATGGCCGCCGACAACATGGCGCTCGCCATCGCCGAGATCGGCGCGCTCTCGGAGCGCCGCATGGCGCTGCTCGTGGATTCTGCGCTCAGCCAGTTGCCTCCGTTCCTGGTCGAGGACGCCGGCCTGAATTCCGGCTTCATGATCGCCCAGGTCACAGCCGCGGCACTCGCCAGCGAAAATAAATCCTTCGCCCACCCGGCCAGCGTCGACAGCCTGCCGACCTCTGCCAACCAGGAGGATCACGTGAGCATGGCGACCTTCGCCGCGCGCAGACTCGGCGACATGAACGACAATACACGTTACATACTCGCCGTCGAGCTGCTCGCCGCCGCCCAGGGTATCGACCTGCGCCGACCGCTGCGTTCCAACCCGACAGTGGAGGCTACCCACGCGGCAATCCGCGGCGTCGCGGCCAAGTGGGAGAAGGACCGATACTTTCAGCCCGACCTGGAGGCCGTGGCCGCACTGATCACCGACGAGGCATTCGGTGAGTGGGTGGAACCGCTCATGGACGGCGCCCGATGACCGCGCCCTACGCATTTCAAGCCGGTTCCACGCCGCTCCTGGTGAGCATGCCGCACTCCGGGACGGAGCTCCCGGACGCCATCGCCGCGCGACTTACCGACCGTGGCAGGAAGCTCCCCGACACCGACTGGCACGTGCCGCGCCTCTACGACTTCGCGGGGGGGCTGGGCGCATCCCTGCTACAGGCCAATTTCAGCCGCTACGTGATCGACCTCAATCGCCCGCCGGACGATGCGAGTCTCTACCCGGGGCAGGCTACCACCGGCTTGTGCCCGGTGGAGCTCTTCGACGGCACGCCGCTCTATCGCCAGTGGCAGGCCCCGACGGACGACGATATCGGCCAGCGCCGCGAGCGCTACTGGCAGCCCTACCACGACAAGCTCGCCGAGGAGCTCGAGCGCCTGCGGGCGGCGTTCGGCTACGCGCTGCTCTATGACGCCCATTCCATCGCCTCGCAGGTCCCGCGCCTGTTCGACGGCCAGCTCTCCGACCTGAATCTTGGCACCGCACGGGGCGAAAGCTGCATGCCGTCGATCGAGAGAGCAATCGCCGGCGTCCTCGGTGCGAGCGACTTCACCCACGTCGTCAATGGCCGCTTCGTCGGCGGCTACATCACGCGGCACTACGGCAATCCACGCCACGGTGTCCATGCCGTGCAAATGGAGATTGCCCAAGGCAGCTACATGGACGAGATGCCCCGATTCCCCTATAACGAACGGAAAGCCGCACGGCTCCAGCCGGTCCTGAAAGAGATCCTGCAGGCCTTCCTCGCTTCCGCCTCCGCGGCGTAGCAGGCAGCGCGGGCTTGACCTGGCTGATCGCGACGTTGGAACGCATCCCATTCTGACGCTTCCGCTAAAGGACATCTCCTATGCTGATCAACGCCGATTTCTCTGTTCCCGTTCTCGTGAGCTACGCGTCCGGTGCCTGGCAGCCGTCCCCCATGGCCGGCGTCGAGCGGCTGATGCTCGACCGCATCGGCGGGGAAAAGGCACGTGCCACGAGCATCGTGCGCTATGCGCCGGAAAGCCGGTTCTCCGAGCACCGGCACGACGAAGGTGAGGAGTTCCTAGTCCTGGAGGGCGTGTTTTCCGACGCCTCCGGTAGTTTTCCTTCTGGTGCCTACGTTCGGAACCCGCCCGGTTCCGCCCACGCCCCCTGGAGCGAACCGGGCTGCACGATCTTCGTCAAGCTGCGCCAGTTCGATCCCCATGACCTATCCCGGGTCGTGGTCCAAACAGACCGGGTTGCGTGGAATCGAACGACCGACATTCCCTGCCTGAAGCTTCACGAATACGGCTCGGAGCGCATCGATCTTCTCGACCTGGCCGACAATGCCCGTCTCGCCACGGACGCCGCGGACGGAGGGGCGGAGTTTCTCGTCCTTACCGGGTCTGTCCAGGTGAACGGCCAGCGATTGGGACCTTGGTCGTGGGTGCGACTTCCTCCCGGAAGCGACACGGAGCTGCTGGCACTGGAACCCTCGCGCCTCTACCGCAAGCGAGGCCACCTGCAAAGCGCAGCAAAGACCGAATAGTCGGTCATGTCGTTCGGCCACTGTCATTCCGGCCAGCAAACAAGCTGTGGGGCGGCTTTCTTTTGTCCCGAGCGTAGCCGAGGGATCTCTATGGCGTGGCTTCGACCGAGAGATCTCTCCACTTCGGTCGAGATGACATCAGTCGCCATCAGGCGAGACCTGACCCTAAAATCGGCGCTCGCCAAC
>CAMYIK010000224.1 GCA_947258365.1 uncultured Thermoleophilia bacterium
CGACCCGCAAAGAGCCCAAGCCGCGCGATAGAGGCGGTCGACATGGTCGCCGAGCCGCTCTGGATCCAATCTCCGAGTCGCCATATTCCTCCCCGCCGGCGAGCATACGAGTAGGCGGGACTAAACCGCCAGCGGTCGGAGTCCTTGAGTATGCGAGGACACATGCGCCTTGTGCGCGACCGACCTGCCCTGGCACCCTGGAACAGCTCTCATGGCCGATCTCACCGATATCGACGACGACACGCTTCGCGACATCGTGCGCCTGGTGGACGGCACGCTGCCGACCGAGCGCAAGGAAGCGCTCGAGGAGCGGGTGTCGCTGCAGCCTCAGCTCCAGGCGATCGTGGAGGAGCAACTCAAAGCTCGAGCGCTCTCAACGAGCATCGACGAGGACGCCCCCGGGCGAGTGCACGCCAAGATCGCGGCACGCGCCAGTCATGGCGCCCCGCGTCCGAACTTCGCCCTTGTCGTCGGTGCGGCGGCGGCAATGATGGCGGTGCTTGCGGCGGTCTTCATCGTCCTGGTTGCGCCGAACACCGTTGACGCCAACGTCGAGGCAGTCGCCGAGGTGTCCCTCCGGGCTCCGGAGGACACCGTGGCTGTGGACCCCGCTGAGCCAGCGCTGCTCGAAGGCACCTTTGACGGCCTGCAGTTTCCGAATTGGTCCGAAGAGTTCTCGTTCACCGGCGCGGGTCGGCGTGACGACACGGTCGAGGGCCGCACGGTGAGGACGACCTTCTATGACGATGCCGCCGGCGAGCGCCGCATCGCGTACACCATCGTCTCAGGGGGCTCGCTCGACCCGCCGCGAGATGGCACACCACGTGTGGTCAACGGTGTGGAGTTCGAAATCTTCGACGGACCGCTCGCGACGACCGTCACCTGGGAGCGGGACGGGCACACATGCGTTCTTGCCGGTGACGGAGACGCGGAGATGCTGATGGCGATGGCCTCCTGGAAGGGCGGAGGAGCCGTCACCTTCTAGTAGCGATCCGTCCGAGAAGGAAGCTGACCCGCACCATTCCGCTCGCGGCTACAAAGCCCGGCAACAAGCGGATCGTCGCGATCGCCAAGCCCGCAACGCCAAGCGCTCCAGGGGTGCCACCCGCATCCGCGTGCTTCGCCCGCGGCCGGTCGTGAGCTAAGCGCTCACACCACCCCGCAGTGCCCAACGGCCCCGCTTTGGCGGGGCCGTTCGTGTTTCTAGGAGGCCGCAGGCGCGGTGACGGCTATCTGGCGTGGCCTGCGCGATCGCTTTCCTAGGCGTCCTCCGCTCGCGAGCATGAGGATCCGCCTCCAGCTCAGGGCCACGTGCCCGCCGGCGAGCGCCAGCGACAGGTACGCAAAGAACCCGTGTCCGCCACCCAGGCCAAAGCCCGTCACGAAAGTCGCGACCACGGCGATTGCCAAGGCCGCGTTCAGAGCCTGGAACACTGGGCGTACCGGCTTCTTCTGTGACAGCGCGCGCTTGATCGCCGCTTTGAGCAACGCCCGCTGGGTCCATGCGTGCCACGCGACCAACGCGCCGAAGATCGCGGCGCTCGCGATATGGAGCCCGGTTGCCCCCGTGGTGAGGAACGCGGCGACGCCGAACACCGTCAGTACCACGTCGACGGTGATTCGCTTTGTGTCTCGCTTGCTCTTCCTGGTGCTCACAATGCTCCTTCCGGGGTAGACCCGAGTGCGGACCGAGTCGGCTCGCACTCGATTGGCGATCGGCTACCTGCCGGCCTCGTCCTCCTTGTCGTCGTCCTCGCCGGGGCCGTCGTCGTCCTCGGTGTCGCCGGCTTCGTCCTCGTCGTCCTCGACGTCGTTTGGCCCGTCGTCGTCTTCCTTGTCGCCGGGCTCGTCCGAGTCGTCTTCGACGTAGTTCGGTCCGTGGTCCTCGGTCGCGTTGGCCTCGTTCTCGGCGTCCTTGCCGTTCTCGGACTCGGTGGGCTCGTTCGCCTCGGCCTCTGTGCCTGCGGCGTCGGTATCCCTACCTTCGGTAGCGACCTCAGGCGTCGCGGCAGAAGTGAGGCCCGAGTTCGTTGCGGCGGCGGCCTGCTCGATCGCTGTCGTGCTGTCCGCGCCGCCTGCAGCGCCGGCGACGACCGCACCACCCGATGTGGCCAGACCCGCAACGACGATGGCTGCACCCAGGGCGGTCTTGCGTCGAACCCTCTTCATTTCCTACCTCCGTGTCGGGTGCCAGGGCGGCACCGGTGTGGTGATGCAGCTCACGGTAGGTAGGGCCTTATGAACGGTTCCTGACGGCATCCGCGCATGTTCAGCGGAGATTCAGGCAACCCGCCCTAGGATCTCCGGCGTGAGAGTCCTGGTCGTCGAAGACGAGACCAAACTCGCCTTGGCGATCGCCCGCGGTCTGCAGGGCGAAGGCTTTGAGGTGGACGTGGCCGAAGACGGCGAACGTGGACTGCGCGCGGCCATCGAGCGGTCCTATGATGTGATCCTGCTCGACCTGATGCTGCCCGGGCTCGATGGGCGAGAGGTGTGCTCCCGCCTTCGGCAAGTCGAGAACTGGACCCCCATCCTGGTGCTGACCGCTCTCGACGGGCCGCGCTCAGAGGCGGACCTGTTGGGAGTCGGCGCCGATGACTACGTCACAAAGCCATTCACCTTCCCGGTCTTGCTCGCCCGGATGAGGGCATTGCTGCGTCGCGCGGGGCGCTCTGCCGACCCCGAGTGCAGGGTGGGCGACCTGATGCTCGACAGCCGGGCACGCCGATGCCTGCGCGGTGACGTCGAGATCGAGCTGACCTCACGAGAGTTCGAGCTTCTCGACTTCATGGCGCGGCGGGCGGGGGAGACCCTGTCCAAGGAGGCCATCCTGGACAACGTCTGGGATATGAACTTCGAGGGCGACCCGAACCTCGTCGAGGTCTACATCCGCCGCCTGCGCAACAAGATTGACCGGCCGTTCGAGCGAGACACGATCGCCACGGTGCGCGGCGCCGGATATCGGATTCAATCCGATGAGTAATCCGATCATCGCCGCACTGCTGCGATGGCCGCGCACGGTTCAAGGGCGCGTGGTCATCGCGGCGGTCTTGGCGACGGGGGTCCTGCTACTGATCGCCGGGCTTCTTGCGGTTGAGTTTCAGGAGCGCTCGCTCCGAGACCGGCTCGAGGAGTCGCTCACGACCCGCACCGGTGACGTCGCGGCACTCGTTGTCGCGGAAACGCTCCCCTCGCGACTCTCGGGCGGTGATGAGCACTCGGCCGTCCAGGTGATCGGCCCGGACGGTCGTATCGCGGCCGCGACGACCAATGCTGCCTCGCGGCTGTTGAGCGACGCGCGGCCGGCCGCGGGCGCCAGCGTGACCCTTGAGACCAATGGCGTAGTCGAGCCTGGGCACGCCGGGCTGCTGGTTGCTCTCGGAGCCGACGGCGACGCGGGCACGTACACGGTCATTGCCGCTGAGGACTTCGAGAACATCCAGCAGTCGACCGACGCGCTCAGTGGGATCCTGCTGGTTGGCCTGCCACTATTGTTGATTGCCGTCGGCGTGATTACCGCCTTTGCCGTGAAGCGCGCTTTGGCTCCCGTCGATCGCGTGCGTAGAGAGCTGGACGCAATCAGCTCGGACACACTCGATAGCCGGATCCACCCGCCGGGCACAGAGGATGAGATCGCTCGTCTCGCAAAGACGGGCAATGACCTCCTTGATCG
>CAMYIK010000225.1 GCA_947258365.1 uncultured Thermoleophilia bacterium
TCGGAGCCGTAACCGAAGCCTGGAGTGCTGCGGGCCTCGCAATGCCCAAGCTGCTCGTGGAGCCGGGTCGCAGCATGGTGGGGCGCGCCGGGGTCACGGTGTACCGAGTCGGCGGGGTGAAGCATGTTCCTGGCGTGCGGACCTACGTCGGCGTAGATGGCGGCATGAGCGACCTTCTGCGGCCGATGCTCTATGGCGCCCAGTACGAGGTCGTGGTGGCCAATCGCGCGGCTGCCGCGCCCAATGGTGCGGCTCGGATCGTTGGCAAGCACTGCGAAAGCGGTGACATCCTGGTGCGCGAGGCCTTCATGCCCGAGGTCTCCGCAGGAGATCTGTTGTGCATGCCCGCTACCGGCGCCTACGGCGTGTCGATGTCGTCCAACTACAACGGCGCGACCCGCCCTGCTGTCGTGTTCGTCGATCAGGGTACGAGCCGCCTTGTCACCCGTCGGGAGACCTACGCCGAGATTGTGAGCCGCGACCTGTGAGCACCTCACTCATCGAGCGCTACCGCGCCCATCTGCCCGTCACCGACGCCACCCCGATCGTGAGCATCGGAGAGGGCGGCACGCCCCTGGTGGAGCTGCCCAAGCTCTCGGAGCGGTTGGGGCTTGAGATCTACGCCAAGTTCGAGGGCATGAACCCCACGGGAAGCTTCAAGGACCGCGGCATGACCTTGGCACTGAGCAAGGCCGCCGAGGACGGCGCGGAGGCGGTCATCTGCGCGTCGACAGGCAACACGTCGGCATCCGCGGCGGCGTACGCCACGCGCGCCGGCATGCGCTGTGTCGTGCTGATTCCCGACGGGAAGATCGCGCTCGGCAAGCTGGCGCAGGCCTTGGCTCACGGAGCTCGGGTTATCGCTATCGACGGGTCGTTCGATGATGCGCTTCGCATCGTGCGGGAGCTCGTCGATCGCACTCCGATCGCGTTGGTCAACTCCCTCAATCCCTTCCGGCTCGAGGGTCAGAAAACCGGCGCCTTCGAGGTCTGTGACGTTCTCGGCGATGCCCCAGACGCGCTCTGTATCCCTGTCGGCAACGCGGGCAACGTCAGCGCGTACTTCATGGGGTTCTCGGAGTACCTCGAGGCGGGCACGTCTTCGCGAATGCCCCGCCTGTACGGCTTTCAGGCTGCAGGGTCGGCTCCACTTGTGGACGGCCACACCATCGAAAAGCCGGAGACCATCGCCACCGCCATCCGGATCGGCAATCCCGCTCGTGGGCAGCAGGCGCTCGACGCCATGAACTCCACCGGCGGCCGTGTTGCCGCGGTCACCGACGAAGACATACTCGCCGCCTATGCCCTGGTTGCCTCGACGGAGGGGGTCTTCTGCGAGCCCTCCAGCGCGGCGTCGATCGCGGGCGTGATCGCCGCGCGCGAGCGTGGCGATCTCAAAGAAGGAGAGCGCGTGGTGTGCGTCCTGACCGGCCACGGCCTGAAGGATCCCGACACCGCCATCGCGGAGTCACCCGACATGCTCCACCTGCCCGCCGAGTACGGGCCGATCGAGAAGGCGATCATTGCCTGAGCCGCTTATCGTCACCGCCCCGGCCTCCTCGGCCAACCTCGGCCCCGGTTTCGACACGCTGGCCCTGGCGCTCGACCTGAGCAACGTCGTGCGCATCGAGCAGCGCCCCGGGCCCCTCGAGGTCACCGTCGAGGGCGAAGGCGTCGACGTGATCCCCGCCGATGAGACCAATCTGGTCTGCAGGGCGCTCGCCAGCGGACTAGGCGATCTGGATGGCCTGAAGATCGCCTGCAAAAACCGCATTCCTCTGGGTCGTGGGCTGGGGTCGAGCTCGTCGGCCGTCTGCGCCGGGCTGGTGGCCGCCAACGCCCTTGGGGGTCTGCGCTGGGCACCGGATGATCTGCTTTCGCGCGCCACCGAGTTCGAAGGGCACGCGGACAACGCCGCCGCGTGTTTGGAGGGCGGTTTGGTCGCGGTTGCCCCCGGGCCTCGCGCGGTTTCCATCGAGGTGCCCGAGGACCTGGCGTTCATCACCGTGATTCCCGACAGCATGGTTGCCACCAATGACGCCCGTGGGGCCATGCCTGATCATGTGCCGCTGGAGGCCGCCGCGACGACCTTGTGTCACGGAATCGGTCTGGTGCTGGCGCTGAGCGAAGGCCGGCTGGATGAGATCGGAGACTTCCTCGAGGACCACCTGCACGAGCCATACCGCGGACCGCTCGTGCCGGCTTTCGACGGCTTGCGTGGCCTGGTCAATGGCGAGGGGTGCCTTGGCGCCACAGTCTCCGGTTCTGGACCCTCGATGCTTCTGTGGTGTCGAGCCGAGGCTGTCGAAGGCATCGCCGCCGCCGCTGAGGGTGTTTTGGTCGATGCGGGGGAGCCCGGTCGCGCACGAATCTCCAAGGTGGCGCAAACGGGCGTGCGGGCCCGATGGGGTGGCGCCAACGAGGCGCAGCTGGCCAAGGCCATCGGCTAGAGCCATGTTTTGGCGCCACGCGATAGGGGCGCTGGACTGCAGTCGCGGCCACCTGGTCGGCATCGTCAACGCGACCCCCGACTCGTTCACCGACGAGGGCCGGCACTTCGGTACCGACCAGTCGGTTGCTCATGGAGTGGCTCTCGCCAAAGAGGGCGCAAGCGTCGTCGAGGTGGGTGGGGAGTCCTTGCGGTTCTCAGAGCCGACCCCCACGGAGGAAGAGATCTCCCGCGTGGTCCCCGTGATCGAGCGCCTGGTGGCCGAGCTGGATGTACCGGTGGCCGTCGACACCTACAAGGCGCCAGTTGCCGCCGCGGCGGTTCAGGCAGGAGCGTCGATCCTCAACGATCCGACCGGGCTGCGCGACGACGCGATGCTTCAGGTCGCTGCCGACTCTCAGGTCGGTGTCGTGATGACCCACTTCTTCGGTGAGCCCAAGGTCAGACCACCGGGCTTTCCGGACGTCGATGTCCTCGAGGCGATCACCGAGTGGGCGGCCGACGCCTTGGCCCGCGCCGAGGCCGCAGGTGTCGACAGCGAGCGACTGGTGATCGATCCCGGAGTGGGGTTGGGCAAATCGCCCGAGCAGGATCTCGACCTCCTTCATCGCATCGGAGAGATCGTGGCGCTCGGCCGGCCCGTGTTCATCCCGATGGGCAACAAGAAGGTGATCGGGGCGGTTACCGGTGCGCTCGCCAAGGAGCGGCTGCCGGGCACCGTCGCCGGCGTGATCTGGACGCGGCTGCGCGGTGCGAGCGTCTTTCGCGTGCATGACGTAGCGTTCGTCAGACAGGCCCTGACCATGGCTGAGGCCATGAAAGACGGCTCGGTCGAGGTCTGGCACGAGGTGCCGAAGTAGCGAAACCGCCAGCTGGAACGGCGCAGCTGTTAGGAAAATGAGCCGTCTCAGAACGCTCCGGGCCGGTGCCCGTAGCATCACAAGCCGCATCACTACTGCTGAAGCGGTGTCCCTATGCGCAAGACCCTGGCCCTGACATGTGGAGTTCTCTTCGCGAGCGCGGCCGTTTCGCTCGCCGGCACGGAGCCACCTCCGGTTACTTCGCCTCCTGTGCCACCCGACGTCTTGCTGCCTGATCTGGTCGCCGATCCGGCAGAACAGCCGCGCTTCGAGGTTGAAGGCCGGCGCACCAACCGGCGACTGCTCGTGCGCTTCAACGGCTACGTCCACAACATCGGA
>CAMYIK010000226.1 GCA_947258365.1 uncultured Thermoleophilia bacterium
TCGTGGCTGGTCTCGAGAAGAAGAACCGCCTGCTCAACACGCACGAGCGAAAGGTCACGGCGTATCACGAAATAGGCCACGCCCTGGTGGCTCGCGCACTTCCCGGCAGCGATCCGGTGCACAAGGTGTCGATCATTCCACGCGGAATTGGAGCCCTCGGCTACACCATCCAGCGTCCAACCGAGGACCGCTTCCTGATGTCGAGCGGAGAGCTGAAGGACAAGATGACCGTGCTCCTGGGCGGGCGCGCCGCGGAATCCATCGTCTTCGGAGAGACCTCCACCGGCGCCGCCGACGATCTGGCCAAGGCCACCAACATCGCCCGTAGCATGGTCACGCGCTACGGGATGAACGACGATCTCGGCATGGTGTCACTCGAGAGCGAGCGCTCGACATTCCTTCAGATGCCCGGCGAGTACGCCGCCGCGCGGCGCGACTACTCCGAGCAGACCGCTCGGGAGGTGGACTGCGCCGTGCGCGACCTCATCACCCAGGCATTCGAGGGCGCCGTCGGCATCCTGGAAGCCCACCGCGACGCACTCGCCGAGAGCGCAGAGCGACTGCTCGAGAAGGAGACGCTCAGCGGCGACGATCTGCCGATGCTGACCGCGGAGCCGGGCGTGCAGCTTCCGGCTGCGGATCCAAGTCAAGAGGCGCTGAATGAGCCAGCCGAGTCACGCCGGGAAGAAGCCGACCGTCAAGCCATGGAACGCGCGGAAGACGAAGGCATGACCGTTCGTCGACGGTAGACGCTCACACGGGCTCATTGGCGATTCAGAGGCGCACTCTGCGTCCCCACCGCCGAACCCCGAGAGCGTGGAGAGCTACGACCTCGTGTTCTGAGGCTTCGGTCGCGTCGAGAATCGATCAACGCTGGGATACACGCGGGGTACCCCTTTCAGGGTTCCCGACCCCTGCGTTTCCGGGGACTGGCGGCCGGGAGTTGGGCTTTCGAGTCCCGTCCGTCCCGCCATGTGGCTGATTGCATTCAGCTTTTCGGGCCTCGCGAGGCCCGCACGCTTCGTTCGCAAGTGCGCGCGCTGGCGTTGGTTTTCGAGTCGAGATCTAAGCGGCATACAGAACTGGCGCCGCGCACCCGGATCACGTCGCAGTCCGTGCCGCGCCGATTCGTCGAGCAGCACGCCTCGAAGCGGGAGGCTTGGGTCTCGCGAGCGGTTGGGCAGAGCGTGAGCCGGGTCAAGCTCCTGCCTTGACCCAACGATCGCCCCGCTTCTCGTACGCCCCCTTGACGGCGGCCCAGGCCACGCGGTGCGCCGTCTCCTCCCGTGAGCTGCCAGCGCGACGCTTGTCGCGCTGCCTGTACTGCGCCCAGGCGTTGTTGAAGGCCTTTCGATAGATCGTCTGTGCATCCTTCGGCAGGCTGTCTCTCACCGATCTAGGCAGGTCGGCGTTTCGGTCGTAGGGCATCGCTTGCTCGCGGGGATGGGGGCCGTCGAACCTACTCGAGCTTCTCGAGCTCCCAAAAGACGGCGGGGGATTCCGGGCTGACGAAGAGACCTCCCCCGGTCTGAATGAAATGGCGCTGCAGCCGTCGCCGGTACCAGCTGCTGCTCCGGAGATAGACCTCGCCGTTCGTCCTTTCCGGGTCGCAGTTCTGCTCCCAATCCTCCTTCGTCAACAGATTGAAGTACATCGCGCCGCGGCAGAGATGCGCGAGGTTGTCGATCGCCGCCGCCGCATTCGCATTCGACAGGTATTGCAGGACGTCCATGCAGATCACCAGATCGAATGCTGCTCGTGCCTTGAAATCCACTACTGAGCCTCGGACCCACCCATACTCGTCGCACAAGAACTCGCTGTTCTCGACACCGGTGTACTGCGCCTTCGGGAAGTGACGGGCGATGACATCTCGCCAAAGGCCGACTGCGCAGCCGATATCGAGCACGCGCCGAACGGGCTGACCCAGATACCGCAGATACGCGCAGACGAAATCCCCGAGGACGGCCACATCCTTCTTGTCGCTCGCACGGATCCGCGGGTAGTTGTAGAAGCGCTTGTAGTAGCTCTTGTCGAACTCGTACCGCTTGGCCATCTGCGCCTCGGTGAGTCTGGAGGGGGAGGATGGACGATTCCGCGCTCGTGGGCGCCTGGAGATCTCGGGCGGCCCCCGACTGCTTCGAGTGCTGCCGGAGACCTGCGACAGGAAGGGCGGAGCCTGGCCCCGCGTGCCCCGTTGTCACGTGGCTTGCGGCGGCCTTCCGCAAGGGTACCGCTGGTTCAGGGCTTCTCTTCGCTTGGACCGGGTGCCCTTCCACCGCGATGCCGGTGTCGGTGACGCCGACCCTCACCCCGCGGCTCGCGTCCGCCTCCGCCCCGCCGTTCCCGCTCGAGCGCCCGTTCGAAGGCGGGCAGATGGTTCTCCTGGGAGGCCGTGAGAAGACGCCGGAATGTCTCCTCGACGTCCGCGCGACCCCCTGTCGCCTCCATCAGCTGTTCGTAGAGCACGGCATTCTCGCGCTCCGCCTCGAGCGCCGCTTCGCAGGCGGCTTCGAGAGACGCGGGTGCCGAAACGCGCGGGGGCCAGGGATCCTGCGGAATCGCGACGTCATAGCGTTCGAAGAGGCGCCGGAGCGCCTGGATGTGTCGCTCCTCTGATTCGACGATGTTGACGAACGGCCGTAGATCGCCATAGGCGTCGAGTACGGCGCGGTACGTCGCCCGCGCGTGGTACTCGTCATCGAGCGCTGCCATGAGGGCCTGCTCCAGCGTCATCGATTCTTCGCTTTCCAAGCTAGCCGCGGACCTCGTCGGCTCCGGCTTCGGTGAAGACCTTGCGCGCGTGTTCGGCGTGGTCGTGTTCCGCCGGAACCGCCAGGACGACGCCCCCTTTCTTCAGGGCCTCGGCATGGATGTGGGCCTCGTCCTTCCAAAACCCGAGGCCTGCGAGCGCGCCCACTTCCAGTCCGAATGCGGCTCCCGCCGCGGCGCCCTTGAGCGCGGCCAGCAGCGGTCCGGCGGCGAAGACCGCGAGCCCAGGTGCGGCGACCACGCCGGTCGCAACGAGGGTGGCGCCGAGTGCACCGAGCACGCCTCCGAGTGCGGCCCCGCCCGTAGCTCCCTCCGCGACGCCCGTGTCGTGCTCGACTTCCTCCTCGTGCCTCCCCTCGCGATCGGTAACGACGATGCTGATCTCATCGGAACTGAAGTGGCTCTCGATCAGATCGCGCACGGCGCGCTCTGCTGCCTCCGGGTCGCTGAAGATCGCCGTCACGTGATGCATCGTTCATCCCCCCTGGCGGACTCGGCCCTATCCTCGAAGGCACAGTGGGTCCGCCTTCCTGGGTGCTCTGCGCGTCCACCCGATTGTGGGGAAAGTAGCACTCGGCCTTGGACCCAGGCAGCGACACGATCGATTCCGTCCGGGTGCCACGTACCGCGGCGGATCAGGGTGATTAGGCAGCGCCTGGCGGGGATTCGTTGGTAGCTTGTAGCGCCGTTCGCAAGGCGCCCGACGGGCCCACTCACGAGAAAAGGGGACATGGTGGATACCTTCTGGTGGATTCTCTTGGGAGGCGTGCTGATGAGTGCGATCGCTCTCGTGGGCAGTACGACGCTCCTGCTGAGCGAAGCCGCCCTGAATCGTGTCATAATGCCTCTGGTTGCCTTCGCCGCGGGC
>CAMYIK010000227.1 GCA_947258365.1 uncultured Thermoleophilia bacterium
GCAAGAACGCCCGGGACTAAATCGCGGCGCTTGGCCACTCTGAGAGGACGGTCAATCGTGCATGCAAGAAGGTCACTGGCCAGACCGCGAAAGCCATTCTCGACGAGCGCTTGGTGCTCGAGGCCAAGCGACTGCTGGCGCACACGGACAAGCCCGCTGCAGCCATCTCCGCGGAACTCAGCTTTGGCGAGCCGACGAATTTCCACAAGTTCTTTGCTCGTCACGCGGCTCAGAAGCCAAGCGATTTTCGAAAGACGATCTGGGGTCGCAACTAGCGGCAATGGTTGGGCAAGGCGCCCTGGCGACTCCCAAGAACACGACGACCCGGGGCGGAGGGCACCGGTCCCGGGTCGTCGGTCGTGTTGGCGAAGGCTATGCGCCGAGCGCGGCGCCCTCGGTGGAACCCTCCTCCTCAGGCTCCTCGGCCGGCGGCGGGCCGAAGCCGCCGTGGCCGTGGCTACCGCCGCCGCGCTTGCCGCCTTCGCGGTCCGCGAGTCGCTCGGCGAACTCGTTCAGGGCGTCTGCGTCAGGGACCTCACCGCCGCGCTCCTCAGCGCGCTCCGTGATGGCCTCCTTGATCGCGTCGATCACCTCTTGGCGAGTCTTGCCCTGGCTCTCGGCGTACTCAGAGAGCGACTGACCGTCGCGAAGCGCCTCGCGAACGGCGTCTTCTTCAAGGCCGAGTGCCTCGGCGACTCCAAGGCTCGCGCCACCGAATCCGCGTCCGTGGTGGCCGGGTCCACCCCCGAAGCCACCACGGAATCCGCGACCGAGGCTTTCACCGCTCTCGATCCGCGCGATGATTTCGTCGGCCTGCTCGCGAGTGAGATCGCCGTCGGTCACGGCCTGCTCCACGCGGTCCTTTGCGACCTGCTTGCGGGCGGCGGTCACGTCGTCGGCGGTGATCTCGGCGCCGGTCTGCTCACTGAGGGCCTCGGCGAACGCCTCGGCGCGATCGCCTGGACCGTTGGTCGCGGCGATGGCAGCTCCACCAAGACCGAGTGCCGCCACTGAGGCGAGTGCGGCGATGACGCTATTGCGTTTGCTGAGTTTCATGTCGGGAATTCCTCCAAGGGCGAACGTGTCGCGATGGAAGTTAGGACGACCGACGTAAAGCCCCGCGAAAGAGAACGCCTATGTGAAGACACCTTCACAACGGCCGCGTCAACGGCCGCTATCGGCGCTCGTTGAAGAACTCTTGGAGCAGGGCGAGGGAGCGGTCGGCCAGAACCCCTCCCTGGACCTCCACCCGATGAATCAGGCGCGGGTTTTGGAGCGTGTTCACCACGGACCCGGCGGAGCCCACCTTGTGATCGGGCGCCCCGTAGACCACCCGGGCGACCCGAGCCTGCTGGAGTGCTCCGGCGCACATGGGGCACGGCTCGAGGGTCACGTAGACCACGGCGCCGAGCAGACGCCATCCGCCGAGTGCCAAGGCGGCGTCGCGCAACGCCAGCAGTTCGGCGTGGGCCGTGGGATCGGCGCGCTTCTCTCGCTCGTTGTGGGCCCTGGCGATGACCTCGCCGTCACGGACCACGACGCAGCCGACGGGCACGTCACCTCCTTCGGGCGCGCGCTTGGCCTCCGACAGGGCGATCTGCATGAACTGCTCATCACGAGGGAAGACGGCGCGCATCGTCCCCCAGACTACTTTCGTTTCCGCGGCGGGCGCCGCGCAGCCCTTAGGAAACCCAGTGGCTGAGGTCGCGCCCGATCAATTCGCCGAGCAAACTCACGTCGCCTCGAACGCGGGCGAAATCTCCTGGCGCGTCGCCGTGCTGCGGTTTGACCGCCTCAGTCGATCGAGCGCGCCGAAACGTTTGATTCCGGTGACGCGCTTTATGCCCTTGGCGACCTGGACCAGAGCGCGAGGCGGGCGCTGGGTGAAGCGCGCGAGCGCCTCGGCGCGATGCTGCTTGTTCGGGTTGACGGTGGGAAACTGTCGCCGACCGTCGTCGGGCAGATCGAGGAAATCCAAGATGTCTGAATAGACGGCTTGGGTGTCCTCACGGAAGTCGTCGAACACTACGACCTTCACCTGGTTCGAGGGCACGGCTTTGAGCATGCGCTCGACCTGCTCGCCCAGCTTTGCGGCTTGGCCGTACAGCAGGAACTCGGGTACCCGGCAGGTCCGTGGCACTGCAGCACCCTGCGCGCGCTGGCCCTGCAGCCGCCAGGCCTGCTCGGGATCGGCTTGGTCCTCGTCCTGCATGTACCGCATCTGGGAGTGCAGCGACGGCACGAGCTCCACCGGGTTGCGCACCATCGCGATGATGCGGGCCTCTGGCGCGAAGTCGTGAATCGCCGGCACCGCGGCTTGGGAGTAGAGGTACCAAACCGATGCTTCGCCTACGGCAAGAGCATCGTCGGGCACAGGGTCGTAGAGCTGGAGATAGTGCTCCAGCGTCGCCTGGCCGGGCGCGTAGTAGTACGGAAAGTCGCGGCTGAAGAAGTGTGGCTCTTTGGGCTGGGTGACGAAGGCCCGCGGATGCTGCCGCAGGTATTCACTCAGCGCCGTAGTTCCACACTTCGGCGCGCCGACGATAAAGAAGTTCGGCTGCTTCATCGGGTGCGCGAGGCTAGCAAGGGCACTCACTGAAAAGGGGGCCGCGACGCGGCCCCCTTCCCGAGATTCACTTCTTCCGGTCGACCCTAGGGGCGAAGGAGAGGCGGGAGCTTCTTCTTCTTCAGCGCGACCTTGCGGTACGACGCAAAGGACGGCTTCTTCTTGCCCTCGAGGTCGTACAGACCGCCGAACCATGACGGATTGTCGGACATGTTGAACCACATGACCAACGGCACCCTGCTGCTCTTGACGACCTTCAACGTCGGGATCTGGCGCAGATAGAGCGCCTGCTGCTTCTTGGAGACCACCGCGCGCTTGCCGGTACGGGCTCCGCGGCCCGTTGTGTAGCCCATCTCGCTGATGATGATCTTCATCCCGCGGCGCTTCTTGACCTTGTCGATCTCCTTGATCATCCCCGGGAGCGTCGCCCACGTCGGAATCGCCTTGCTCCTTCGCTTCGGCGCCACGCCGGCGTAGATGTGCTGGGAGTACCAGTCGAAGCGCGCCTTGCTCCTGAGGAGCAGCTTTTGCCACACGGCGGCGCTCGCACCGGCGCGGTTGTTCGTGCTCCGAGGAGCGCCGACACCGCCGATGACGATGGCCCTGCGGCCATTCTTGCGGCCGTTTGCGCTCTTGATCGCCGGGTACGCCTTGCGGGTCATCTGCACGTAGAGCTTGAAAGCTACGCGCTTGCCACCCTTTGTCTGAGGCTTGAGCGTCTTCTGGATATGCGGCTCCTGCCAGACTTCCCAGTGGCGGACACGCGGCAGCTTTGAGGCCGTACAGACCTCACTCTTTGTCGCCGGTTTGAAGTTGCCGCTGTAACGCTTTGAGATCGCGAACATGAAGTCGCGGTACGCGTTCAGGCGCGGGAAGTTGGGGTTGACCTCGCTGCCCTCCGGCGGCCCCTTGAGGTTCTGCGTCGCCCAAATCGGCGCGCTATAGGGCACCAGGAGTCGGCCAATACCGCGCTGGGCGAGGCCGCAGATGATCCGGTCGGTGCGAGACCAGTTGTACGCAGCATCATTGGGGTCGCGAGGCCGCGTCGGTGCGGTTGGCGCAACCT
>CAMYIK010000228.1 GCA_947258365.1 uncultured Thermoleophilia bacterium
ACCCCGAGTCCCGCGAGAGTCGTTCCGCCCGGAGACGATACGCGCTGCCGAAGCTCTGCTGGATCATCGCCGTTGCCAAGCAGCGCAGCGGTCCCCGCGAGCACGGCAGGAACCATCTGGCGTGCTTGCGCTCGCGGTAGCCCCGCGGAAACGGCGCCTTCCTCCAGGGCTTCCGCGACCAGAGCCACGAATCCCGGGCCGCTGCCGGCGAGCGCGGTCGCCACGGAGAAGGAGCTCTCGGGGAGGGCCACAGCCGTACCAAGAGCGCCGAGGGCCTCGAGCAACTCGTGCTCGCGGTCGGCCGAGATCGTGTTGGTGGCAACCGCGACGAGGCCGGCGGCATGCCTCACGGCAAGATTCGGCATCGTGCGGGCCAGCGCCGTGCCAGGAAGCGCCTCAGCGAGACGATCAAGGGTCCAGCCGGCCATTACGGACATCACGACGGCCTGATCACTGAGGTGAGGCCTTATCGCCTCGAGCGCCGCGCCACCATCCGCCGGCTTGACAGCCACGCAGATCAGGTCGGCGCCGACGACCTCCTCGAGGGCCGCCGTGACGAGTCCATCGTTTTCCTGCGCGGCGCGCGACACTGCCGGCACCGCGTCGTACACGCTCACCGAGCGGCCCGATCGCACAAGCCCCACGCCCATGGCAGAACCCATGGCTCCGGCACCGACGATGCCGACGGTACGCGGCCACGCCGCGGTCGATGCGGGACTCACAGCCGGCTCAATACTGGTTGAAGAACCCCTTCTCGAGCAGTCGAGCGCGCTCCTCTGCGGAGACCTCGACGTTCTCGGGGGTCAGTAGGAAGACTTTGTCGGCAATGCGCTGCATGCCGCCGTCCATCGCGTAAGTGAGACCGCTGGAGAAGTCGATCAAGCGCTTAGCCAGGTCGACCTCGGATCCCTGAAGGTTCACGATTACCGGGACGGAGTTCTTGAACCGATCGGCGATCTGCTGCGCGTCGTTGAAGCTCTTTGGCACCACGAGATGCACCTCTGAGCGCGACGGCGGCGCCACCGCTCTTACCGGCCCCCTACGGCGCTCCCTGTCGTCCTCGGCGAACATGTCGTCGAATTCGTCATCACGACGGCGTGGTCCGAGACGTCTGACGTTCGGACGCTCGCGGTACGAGCGCTCCAGGTCCTCCTGGGGGCCGGCCCGGCGCGACTCGCGCGGCGGCGGCTCCTCGTCCTCGTAATCGTCATAGTCGTCGTACTCGTCATCGGGATCGGCCATCCCGAAATACACGAGCGTTCGTTGCCAGATGTTGCCGACACCCATCGTGCTCACCCCTCGCGGGCTTGATCGATCAGACCTCTACCGACACGCACGAGGGTGGCACCCTCCTGCGCGGCGACGAGGTAGTCCTGACTGGTTCCCATGGACAGATCAGCGAAGTCGTGACGGGCGTCGGAAGACTCCGACAGCCGATGCGCGAGTTCGCGAGTAGCCGCGAAGAACGGGCGGCTCGACTCTGCTTCTGCGGTCATTGGCGGCATCGACATCAAGCCCCCTATGACCAAGTTGTCGTGCTCAGAAACCTCGTCGACAAACCGATCGAGATCCTCCGGAAGGATACCAGCCTTGCTTTCTTCCTCACCGATGTTGACTTCGACAAGCACCCGGGTTGGCCCTTCGGCGCGGGCGGCGATTTCCGCCGCCAGCCGTTCTGAGTCCACAGCGTGGATCAAGCGGACCACGGGCAACACCTCGCGGACCTTGCGCCGCTGTAGGTGACCGATGAAATCGAACTCCATCGCGCCCTCTGATGCCGTCATCTTGCTCAACATGTCCTGCAGTCGGTTCTCTCCGAGCCTCCGAACCCCTGCTTCCAGAAGCGCATGGACTTCCTCCGGAGCGATGTACTTGCCCGCGATAAGAAGCTCAACAGCCCCCGGCGAGCGCCCGCTTCGGCGCGCTGCTTCATCAAGCAACTCGCGGCTGCGGCCGATCGCGTCTCGTAGCTTGCCCGGATCCAACACGCCTTCAGCGTGACAGATCGTACGGATCACCCCTCGTAGCGGCGGTTTTGTGCCACGTCGGCCATCCAAATCACGCCACTCTGGCGCCCCGTACGTGGCCCATTGGTCCGATGGCTGAAGAAATCGGCCCCCTCGGCCGTCGAATGCTCCACGCTCTGAATCGCTCCAGAGGCGACATCGCTGTCCTGGAGGGAGATTCGGGCGCATGCTCTGAGATCGATCAGCCGTCCATCAGCGACGTCGGATCCGAAGCGGTCAGCGAATCGCCGCGCCAGCGCCTGATCGACCTCGTAGTTGGCCTGGTCGATGCACGGCCCGATCGCGGCGCCGACCGGCCCGACCCCAGGTAGCGCAGCCCGAACGGCCGCGATTGTGCCGCCCATGAGGCCTTGCCACCCCGCGTGCGCAGCTCCTACCCCACTGCCGTCCACTCGCCAGAACACGACAGGCACACAGTCGGCCGCCATGATCAGCAGAGGCAGCCCCGGGCGATCGGTGACCATCCCGTCGGCCTCCGGCCAACCAACCAGGCCGCCACAGAAGCGCCCCGGCCGCGCCGGGCCGGTGAGGTGCACCACCCCGTCGCCGTGCACCTGACGCAGCATGCTGACGCGCTCTGGCGCGATGTCGAGTTGCTCGCAGAGCAGACGTCTGTTCTCGCGCACCGCGCGCGGGTCGTCGCCGGTGGACGTCGCAAGATTGAACGTGTCGAACGGGGGCTGGGAAACGCCGCCGTGCCGCGTCGTGAAGACGGCCTTGACCGCGCTCCCGGTCTCGACCGGGATGACCGATCGGCCGCTCATCCCGCCGCCGCGAGCGCTACGCGCAACTGAGACTCCCGATCGGGGGCATGGCCATCCAGCATCGATGCGCGTGCCGCGGCGAGCCCGCGCCCGATCGCGGGCCCCTCCGCGACACCAGCTGCGATGAGCGCCTCACCAGTGATGTCGAGCACCCGTCGGCGATCCCCAACCAGCCATTCCGCAGCCCAACGTGCCCCGCGCACAGCCGCCATGATCGCCGCGCTCGTCTGCGCCGTGGCGAGTCGGCGATCAGCTGCGGAGGGTGATTCATCCCGGAGGAGCTCCGCGGCCAGGTGGTCCGCCGAGGCCGACGCACGCGCAGCCTGGATGGCCCATTCGGGTAGGGCCACTCGACGCAGCAGCTCCTGCGTCGCCAGCCGTCCCATCAGCAGCGGCCAGCGCTCGGCATCGGGCATTCCATCGCGCTCGAGCACCGCATCGAGGGTGGCCGCGAGATCGGACTGGTCCGCCGGGGCAAACCCGCGAGCACCAAGCTCGCGTAGAGCATCTATCGGGGGGACCGGGTCGCGCTCTCGGAAGACACGCCGCAGCTCCTCCGCGACACGGGCGTTGCTCCAATCAAGCTCTGGCGCGACACGCTGGGCACTCGCCAGCGTGCCCTGCTCGAGCGCCAACCCCAGGCGAGTCACGTAGCGGACCCCTCGAAGCAGGCGGCTCGGATCCTCGATGAACGCACCCTCGCGGAGCTGGCGAAGCACTCGGTTCGTGAGATCCGCTCGGCCACCAAGCGGGTCGATCAGCTCACCGGCGTGCTCTCCCAC
>CAMYIK010000229.1 GCA_947258365.1 uncultured Thermoleophilia bacterium
GGTGATGAGCTTCGGCAAGTCCAAGGCCAAGCGCATGGCTGTGGATGCCCCCAAGGTGACCTTTGGTGATGTGGCCGGCGTCGATGAGGCGGTCGAGGAGCTGCATGAGATCAAGGAGTTCTTGGAGAACCCCAAGAAGTTCCAGTCACTCGGTGCCCGGATCCCCAAGGGCGTGTTGTTGTTTGGCCCTCCCGGTACCGGCAAGACCTTGCTGGCGCGCGCGGTCGCCGGTGAGGCCGGAGTGCCGTTTTTCTCGATCTCCGGCTCCGACTTTGTCGAGATGTTCGTCGGGGTGGGCGCCTCCCGGGTGCGCGACCTGTTTGAGCAGGCCAAACAAAACTCACCCTGCATCATCTTCATGGACGAGATCGACGCGGTCGGCCGCCACCGTGGCGCCGGCTTAGGCGGCGGACACGATGAGCGCGAGCAGACCCTCAACCAGCTGCTGGTGGAGATGGACGGCTTTGAGATGAAGGACAACATCATCTTGATCGCCGCCACCAACCGCCCCGACATCCTGGACCCGGCCCTGCTTCGGCCGGGCCGCTTTGACCGCCAGATCATGGTCGATCGCCCCGATCGTGATGGCCGGGCAGAGATCCTCAAAGTCCACACCCAAGGAAAGCCGATCGCCGGGGAGATCGACCTTGAGGTCCTGGCCGGGCAGACCCCCGGCTTTACCGGCGCGGATCTGTCGAACCTGGTCAACGAGTCGGCCCTGATTGCCGCCCGCAAGGGCAAATCGACCGTCGGCCAGGAAGAGCTGGAGGAAGGGATCATGCGGGTGATCGCGGGCCCTGAGAAAAAGAGCCGCCTGCTCGGGGAAAAAGAGCGCGCCATCACCGCCTACCACGAGATGGGCCACGCCCTGGTGGGCCACTACCTGCCCCACGCCGATCCGGTGCACAAGATCTCGATCGTTTCCCGTGGCCAGGCGCTTGGCTACACGATCTCGATGCCGGCCAACGATGCCTTCTTGACCACCCGGGGCCAGCTTGAGGACACCATGGCCATGACCTTGGGCGGCAGGTCCGCCGAGGAGCTGATCTTCGGGGAGATCACCACCGGCGCGGCCAATGACATCGAAAAGATCACCGCCACCGCCAAGGCGATGACCATGCGCTACGGCATGTCCGACAAGCTCGGCCCGCGGATGCTTGGCTCGGCCAGCCATCAGCCCTTCCTGGGCAAGGAGATGGCCTCAGAGCCCGATTACTCCGATGAGATGGCCAAGCTGATCGACTCAGAGATCCGCCGCATCATCGAGGAGGCCCATCAGCGGGCCCGTGATGTGCTGGTCGAGCACCGTGAGCCACTGGAGCGGATCTCAGAGATCCTGCTCAAGCGCGAGACCATCGACCGTGAGCAGTTCCTCAAACTGCTTGACGGGGTGGCTGAGGAGGTGGTGTTCGCCGAGCACGACAAAAAGAAAGCCGATGCCTCCGCCGATACCTCCGCCCCTGAGCGCTCAACGGGCCGCTCGGCACTGCCGTATCCGGCAGCCCCCCCGCGGCCGGTGGAGGGGTAGGGGGGCGTTCACGCCAGGCGCGACATCCGCGTTGGCCTGGCAACATGACTCTCTCGCAAGGCGTCTCGGCCCAGCGCTCGAGTACCGTTGACTTCGCTCCGCGAGCGTTGACCTCCAGCCTCGAGGCGGCGCTCAGTGGTCCGCCTGGTGGCGTGAGCGATGCCCTTGCCCGGATTTCCAGTCCCGCCGATGGTGAGGACCTCTTTCTCGCCTACGAGTCGGTCAAGAGCTACGTCGGTCCGATCTGCGGCGGCTGACGCAGTCCTGATTGGCTTCGTGCGCCTCCGACCGACGATGGCTCGGAGGCGCTGGTCGTAAGCGCGTCGGCGACGAGTTCGTATGACCGGACGCGCTCCTGGTGGCTGTGGACGCTGGTCATGACGATGACCTCGTCCGCGATGGTCTCACCGACGAGTTCGTGCACCCGGCGTGCCACGGACTCGGGATCGCCGAGCACTTGTGCACGGCGGAAACGCCCCAACTGTTCCTGCTGGTTAGGGGTGTAGTCGTACGCGAGTCCCTCTTCGGGCGTCGGGAGCAGGCCGGGTCTGCCGCTTCGCATCCTCATCAGCCCAAGTGCGGACGACCAGGAGAGGAACTCGGCTCGCTCGCTCGTCTCGGCGCAGATAACCGAGAGACCCAAGATCGCGTGGGGTTCGGCGAAGCTCGGAGACGGGCGGAAGTTCTCCCGGTACGCGCGCATCGCCCCCATGGCCCGCCGTGGGCCCATGTAGTGGGCAAAGACGTAGCCGGCGCCGATCTGCGCCGCCAGGTGAGCGCTCTCTTCGCTGGAGCCGAGGATCCACATCGGTGGCAGGGGGGCCTCGAGTGGCATGGCGCGCACTCGCGCAAAGGGGTGGTCCTCCGGGAAGCCGCCGTCCACGTAGGCCAGCAGCTCGGCGATCAGCGACGGCAGCTCGACCGAGAATCCCTCCTGGGATCGCCTCAGCGCGAAGGCGGTCATGGGGTCGCTGCCCGGCGCCCGTCCAATACCGAGATCGATGCGCCCGGGATGCAGCGATTCGAGCACGCGAAAGCTCTCCGCAATGCGAAGCGGGGGATGGTTCGGCAGCATGATCCCGCCCGATCCCACGCGGATCGTTCGGGTCGATGCCGCTACGTGCGCCACCATGATCTCGGGCGCCGAGCTCGCAAGTCCGGGCGTGTTGTGGTGCTCGGCGAGCCAGTACCGCTTGTAACCAAGCCCCTCGCACGCCTGGGCGAGATCTACGGTTCGGGCCAGCGCCTCAGGGCCATTCGAATCCGATGCGATCGGCGACAGGTCGAGTACGGAGAACGGCAGGGCCATAGCTGGATCCTAGAATGACTGGGCGGAAGGAGCGCGGACATCAGTAAGAACAGCGTTCTGCTGGCGAGGCTCTATGAGGAGGTCGATCCCAACGGCGGGCAACGAGTGCTCGTCGATGGCCTTTGGCCGCGCGGTGTTCGCAAAGACGATCCCCGGGTGGGCACCTGGATGCCCGCGATCGCGCCCAGCCGCGAGCTCCGGAAATGGTACGGCCACGAGCCGGCCCGGTTCGGAGAGTTCCAGGACCTCTATTTGGAGGAACTCAAGGACTCCGAGCGAGCCGCCGCGCTGGTGGAGTTGATGGGCATGGCACCCGGCGGCCTTACCCTGACGACGGCCACCCGAGAGCTCGAAATCTCCCAGGCGGCCGTCCTGCAGGCGTTGTTGTCCTAGCGGGGCACGTCTCGAACCGTTTCTAAGGAGCGAGTCGGGAGAGGCGCCACCCGGTGCCGGTTCGGGTGTAGAGAACACGGTCGTGGAGGCGACTCGGTCGCCCCTGCCAGAACTCGATGCGTCGTGCGTCGACGCGATAGCCACCCCAAAACGGCGGTCTCGGCACCTCATCGGGAAAGCGGGCTTCGGCCTCCGCATAGGCCTCTTGGAGCACTTCGCGTCCGGAGATTTCGACGCTCTGCTCCGACGCCCACGCACCAAGTTGGCTGCC
>CAMYIK010000230.1 GCA_947258365.1 uncultured Thermoleophilia bacterium
CAGGAACTTACCTCGCGAGGTTTCGTGCCGTCCGGAAGAAGTACCCCTACACGAAGCCGGCGGAGATCCTCGAGGATCTCGTGGACGAAACTCCTGGTGCCGAAGGGAAGTGGTTCGCGGCGGCGAAGTCCGCTGGGCTCTTCGAGGAAGCCCTCGCACTCGTCGACCGATCGCCGTGCTCGCCACAGACGCTGACCCGCGCAGCGCGTGACCACGCCGACGAGAATCCCGACTTCGCGGTCGGGGCGGGACTGGCTGCGTTGCGCTGGCTGCTTGCCGGATACGGCTACGAGATCACCGCCACCGACGTTCTCGATGCCCTTTCGTACACGATGAATGCCGCGGAGAGGGCAGGGCGGACCGAGGAGACGCGCCAAAAGGCACGTACCCTCGCCGCCGCCGATGTCTCGGCCGCAGGATTCGTGAGCAAAGCCCTCGGTCCGCGACTTGGAACCGCCTGATGACTCGACGACGCGTGCAGGAATCCTAGGGGCGTTGTTCCGTTAATCGAACTCGACGCAGGGGAGTCCGCCACCGGCTTCCTCCAGGCGGACCAACCTACTGAGATGCGTTCGGATCTCGGCATCCCGAGCGCCGACATCCGTTTGAGCACCTGGCTCTTCACCAAGGCCTCCACCTGTTGGCGCTCGAGCTCTCGCGACGCGAGCTTCACCCCTACCAGTGCCTTGAACCGCGACACGGCGTTTTCGGCGAGGCTCTGCCGGGTCGCGCCGCTCGATGTCCGCCATGGATACCGACCCTCGTCCCGAATGCGACGCAAAACGGCGTCGCGCTCGGCGCGGAACGCAGGCGGATCCTTGGCTCGACTTAGCTTGGCGTTTCGTCGCGGGGGAATCGCCGCGACCGCGCCTCGGGCCAGGATCGCCTCGTAGCACGTCCCACTGTCGTACGCCGTGTCAGCGGACACCTGACCGACGTCGCCTTCGACTTGGCCGAGCACCCTCGACAGGTGCGGGCTGTCGTGTACGGCGCTGGTGGTCAGGTCAACCGCGACGACGCCCTTGGACGCCTCGTCAACGCACAAATGCAGCTTTCTCCACGTTCGCCGCCGGCCTTTGCCCATGCCGTGCTTGCGCACGTACCACTCGCCGGCGCCAAACACCTTCGGCCCGGTGGTGTCGATCACGACATGGCGAGGCTGCTTCACCGGGGTCGCCTGCAGCCGCACATCGAGACCAGCCTGGCGACGGCTCACGGTCGAGTACGCCGGCACCGGGAGGTCCACCCTCATCAGGCGGACAACGGACTCGAGGAACCCCTGCGTCGCCCGCAGGCTGAGGTGGAATACTGTCTTGACGACCAGGGCGCACTCGATCGCGGTGTCCGAGTAGATCCGGGGACGACCACGGCCTTGCGGGCTGCCTCGCCGACGCCAGGCGAACACCGCCTGCTCGTCGACCCAAAGGGTGAGGCTCCCGCGGGAGATCAGCGCCCTGTTGTACTCGGGCCAGTTCCGGACCCGGTACTTGAAGATGAAATCGGATCTGCGCATGGGCTGAATCTACCTCCTGCGCAGGTGGTCGCGGCCGATTTATGCAACAACGCCGCGAGAAACGACATCCCCGCTGCGCATCGCCCACCCCATCACCCGGGCGGCGCCCTTCCTGTCCGGGTGGCTCGACATGGAGCCTGTGCCCTTACCGGGCGGCACATTCGTGCCGCGGGTGCAGAACGGTCACGAGCGGCGCGTCGGAGCGCTTCGCGGTCTCCCCGAGCCGCGAGCACTCGGGCTTCTTCCATATGCCGGGTGGCCAGTGCGGCCACCCGCTGTCGCGCTTCTACCGGGCGGGCCATGCCGCGTGGGTGCGGGGCGAGCCGTTACCGTTCCTCCCCGGCCCGGCACGCCATCGGCTCGTGCTGCAACCCGCCGCGGACGGCTGAGGCGACGGTCGCGCTTGCCGATGTTCACCGTGGCGGAACTGACAGCTACGAGCCGAGCGACTCGATAGACGACGTCGTCTATCGGTGATCTTCGTCGGCATTTGTTTCTGGGTGGCGTGCCGGAATCGTCGAGACACGCATCACGCGGATGCGCTTGCGTTGCTGGAGCTACATGCCCGTGGTTCGTTGATTTCTACCAATCACGTCCGCGGGTTCGCCTCATCACCAGCTCCTGGTATCCGCCGGCCGCGACCCGGTCGCACCAGGCGCGGTAGTCTGGTGCGCTACCGCTGTAGCGGGCGATGATGCGGTTCTGCTTGCCTTCCACGTTCTGGTTCACACCCGTCATCCAGGAGTCGACCTCGTTGGATAACAGGCCCTCGCCCTTCTCCTTAACGAAGTCGGTCCATTCCGTGACGGCTTCCGGCCGGACGCCGGCGAAGGTCAGGTCGCGTTCACGCATGTAACGGATCAAGTCGCTCACCCATTCGACGTTGTACTCGATGCTGCGGGGAATGTTCCCAAGAGCGGTGTGGGGGCCCACCACCATGAACATGTTGGGGAAGCCCTCGACCATCACGCCCACGAAGGTTGACGGTCCGCCTGTCCATTTCTCCTTCAGCTGCATGCCGCCCGCACCCCGGATGTCGATGCGGTTGAAGCTGCCGGTGATGGCGTCGAAGCCCGTCGCGTAGACGATGATGTCGAAATCGAACTCCCGCTCGCTCGTCTCGAGGCCGGTCGGCGTGATGCGATTGATCGGCGTTTCCAGGATGCTGACCAGCGCTACATTTGGCTGGTTGTAGACCTCGTAGTAGAAGGTCTCCTGCGGCACGCGGCGTGTGCCGAACCCGTGGTCTTTCGGGACCAGCATCTCGGCGACTTTCGGGTCCTTCACGCGCGCGCGGATCTTCCGAGCGACGAAGTCGGAAATGAGCTTGTTCGCCCTCCGATCGGTGAGCATGTCACGGAAATTGCCTTGCCAGATGCCGAAGCCGGGCTCCGAATACAGCTTCTCCCAGAACGCCTCACGTTCTTCCTCCGTCACCTCAAAGGTGCCGCGCGGATCGATCGTGTGCACGAAGCAGGCGGCGGTCTTCTGGCAGCGCTCGAACAATTCCTGATAGCCGGCCCGGATCCTGTCCATCTCGTCTTTGTCGATCGGACGGTTGTGCAACGGGGTGCACCAATTGGGCCGGCGCTGAAAGACCGTCAGATGCCCGGCTGTCTTGGCGATCTCCTGGATCGCCTGCACGCCGGTGGCGCCGGTGCCGATCACAGCGACCCGCTTGCCGCCGAAGCTGATCGAATGCTTCGGCCACAAGCCGGTGTGGTGGGCCTCACCCTGGAATTCGTCGATGCCTTCGATCCGCGGATAGGTCGGCGCGGACAGCGGCCCGACCGCGGTGATGAGGAAGCGCGCGGAGTGCCGGCGGCCATTCTGCAGCGTGATCATCCAGGATCGGTTCTCGGCATCATAGTGAGCCGCCTCGACACGAGACGAGATCTGGATGTCTCGGCGGAGGCTGAACTTGTCGGCGAAGTAGTTGAGGTAACGCTCGGTTTCCGGCTGCGGCGCGAAGTGCTCGGTCCAG
>CAMYIK010000231.1 GCA_947258365.1 uncultured Thermoleophilia bacterium
GCTGGGGCCGAACGGAACGGCGGAGAACAGGGCGAGCGCCATGTTCTTGCCAGTCCAGTAACCGGGTACCGACCAGGCCGCCTCGACCGATCCATTGGCCGCGGCGTCGAAGACCTCGAGGTCGCCATCAAGGACCTCGTCATCGAGTGGATCGAGCTTCCGGCCAAGAGTCCGCTCGTGGGCCTGACGGTCGCCACATGTCGCATCCGGTCCACCACGGGCGCGACGATCGTGGCCATCCTGCGTGATGCCGGTGCGCTGGCCGTTCCGCACCCCGATGAAGAGCTCCGCGCCGGCGACGTGCTTGTGGTCATTGCACGTCCCGACACGCTTCCCGACATCCGCAAGTTGATCGAGTCAGGACCGCCGGCCTGAGGTTCGCCTCGGCCATGGCCTCAGCCGGAGTACCGCCATGGCGGTGACGTGGCGGCGCGGCCCGTTCCGGGGCGGATCCCTCCGAGGGGTCCTGGGACGCCTGGCTCTGCTTACCGCTCTGGCCGTCGCCGTGCTCGCGGGCGTGGCGATCATCGGAACCATCCTCGCTGCGCGGGAATATCGCGACGCGGCTCAGGATGCGTTGGCTCAGGAGGACGCGGCCGACCAGGTGCTGCTGGACATGTTGAACGCCCAGGCGGGCAACGACGGCTACGCGATCACCGGTCGCGGCGACTACCTCACACCGTGGCAGCAGGCCAGCGCCGAGTACGAAGACGACCTGGTCGTCCTGCGGGAGACCGTCGGTGAAAGTGCCGCGCTAACCACCCTTGTCGACGAGGTGGAGCGCACAGTCAACCGGTGGTTCGCTGAGGCGCGTGAGCTCGTGCAGCTACGCCGTCAGGGCAGACAAGAGGAAGCCCTCGCCCGGTACAACCAGGACATCAGTCTGCAGCGTTTCCAGGAGTTCCGCGCCGCCCACGAAGGGCTCTTGGATACGGTGTCGGAAGAACGAGTAGCCCGTCTCGCCCGCGCGGACCGCCGACGCGACATCACGATCTGGGGCGCCGGTGCCGCCGGTCTGATCGCGGTCATCCTGATGGGCTCCGCGGTGCGCCAGGTCTGGCGCCGAGTCGGTCGACCGGTACGCGCGATCTCCGAGGGTGTCATCCGCGTCACCCGGGGCCGCCTGCAGACGCCGGTGCCCGTTCAGCGAACCGCCGTACGCGAGCTTGCTGAGCTGGTCGACGGGTTCAACGACATGCAGCGCCAGGTGCTCCAGCAGCGCGAGGCGATCGCCGCGGCGGCGCAGCGTGAAGCGGGGCAGGAAACCGAGCGGCGCCTCTGGGAGACGGTGCAGTCCGGCCTCCTGCCTGAGCGCTTGCCGTCACAGCGTGGTTTGAGGATTGCCGCGCGGTACCAGCCTGCGGAGAAGGCCCTACTGATTGGTGGCGACTTCTACGACTCCGTGCTGCTGGCTGACGGACGTGTGGCGTTGATGGTTGGCGACATGGCCGGACACGGCGCCCCTGCTGCAGCGCGCGCAACCGGCCTGCGTTTTGCCTGGCGCACTCTGGTGACGGCCGATCCTGATCCTGCCCACGTGCTCGCCGGCCTCAACAATCAAGCGGCAAACCCCAGCGACCGCGCGGAAGGGCTCTTTGCCTCGATGCTCTACGCGGTGGTCGACCGGCATGGATCGGTCGAGTATGCGCCGGCGGGGCACCCGCCTCCGATTGTGCTGACGCCTGACGGCTGCGCCGTACATCAGCCGGAGTCATGGGGGCCGCTACTTGGGGTCGTCGACTGGGCCGAGTGGCCGGTCAGCCGCCTGAGGCTGCAGCCGGGCGACAGCCTCGTGCTCTACACCGACGGCCTCATCGAGGCCCGGGCCGGCGCCGAACTGTTCGGCACGGACCGTGTCTGCGACATCCTGACCGCGGAACGCACCTCGGCCCTCGAGCAGCGCGTAGAGCGGTTGCTCTCTGCAGCGCGCCGCTACAACACGACCAAGCTCGAGGACGACGTCGTGGTAATGGCCGTCGAGCGCAAGGCCATCCCGATGTGGCTCAGGAATTGGACTGAGCGGCCGGTGCCGGAGGAGCAGCCGGCCGTTACTACCCCGGGTTAGCTCGCTTCGCTCTTCAGGAGCGGCTGCAGCTCCTCGGCCTGGAACATCTCGGTGACGATGTCGCAGCCGCCGACCAGCTTGCCGTCGACAAAGAGCTGAGGAATGGTCGGCCAGTCCGACCAGCCTGAGAGCACCTGGCGAATACGCGGGTCCGGAAGGATGTCGCGCGCGCGGTACTCGGCACCGACGTGGTTCAGGATCTGGACCACCTGGTTCGAGAAGCCGCACATCGGCTGGTCGGGGGTGCCCTTCATGTAGAGGAAGACTCGGTTGGCGTCGACTTCACTCTGGATCTGTCCGAGGATCTCTTCCTCGGTCATCGTCAACATTTCGGTGCTCATACGTCCTCCAGTGCGCGAGTTTTGAGTGCCAGGGCGTGAATGGCGCCGTCATCGAGGCGCGCCTGGACTGCGGCATAGACCATGCGGTGCTGCTCGATGCGGCTGGCATCGGCGAACTGCGATGCGATCACGGTCGCCGCCAAGTGGTCGCCGCCACCCTGATCGACCACCTCGACGGTGGCCCCGGGTAGGGCGTCTTCGATCATCTTGGTTATCTCCGCAAGGTCAGCCATAGGGGCGAAGGATAGCGAGGCATACGCCGCATCCGCCGCGCGCGATGGCATGCGGCTAGCCCGGTGCGCATGTTCATTTGGATAAGCATTTGGGTGTCTCGCATGGCCCGATGTACAAACGTCCTTGCCGCCCCCTGTTGGCAGCCTGCCTGCGCGCTGATCTCCCGGTCTAGCGCGCTTCCGAATCAGACGCACAGCTACGAAAGGGGTGGGTGTGGACACCACAGCCGTCGACACGGTCTGGGTTGCCGTGGCCGCGGTGCTCGTACTGCTCATGCAGGCGGGCTTCGCCACACTCGAGGCGGGTTTCTCCCGCATGAAGAACGCCGGCGCCGTGATGGCCAAGGTGCTCATCAACGCCGCGTTTTCAATCGCCATCTTCTGGGCGATTGGTTTTGCCATCGCCTTCGGCGACGGCAATGATCTCTTCGGCTCCAGTGGTTGGTTCCTGGAGCTCGGCCAAAGCGGTCCCACGGAGTCTCTCGCCTACAGCGCCGTCAACGACGAGCTGAAGTTCTTCTTCCAGGCGACGTTTGCTGCCGTCGTGGTGGCGATCGCCTGGGGCACCATGCTGGACCGCATCAAGTTCGGAGCGTATCTGCCGTTCGCGATGGTCTTCGCGGGAGCGCTCTACCCGGTCATGGTCCACTGGGTCTGGGGCGGTGGCTGGCTTACCAGCGGTGACAACTTCTTCCAGGACTTCGCCGGCGCCGGTGTCGTCCACGTCGCGGGTGCCGCGGCGGGACTCGCGGGGGCGATCATCGTTGGCCCGCGTATCGGCAAGTACCGGGACGACGGTAGCGCGGTGCCGATCCCCGGCCACTCGATGCCGCTCGCAATCCTCGGTGTGGTCAT
>CAMYIK010000232.1 GCA_947258365.1 uncultured Thermoleophilia bacterium
GGATGTTGTAGGTGTCTTTATTGGCCAGGATCCAGTCCAGGCCACGAATCACGTCGGCATAGGTACCCGTGCCGGTGGCATTAAATGCTTTGACTTCCACCACCCTCACATCCGGCGCCACGCTGTTAAAACGCGCATTGGCCTCCAACGACTTGTGGGAGTTGAAGATGATGCTGGAGACATGGCTGCCGTGACCGTACTTGTCCAGATTGATGTTGCCCTGTGTGTCCCGGATGGCGTTGTAGCGCATCTGCGCGCGGGTCACGCCATCGCTGTCTTTCTGCAGCGCCACGGTGGCCTTCATGCCGCTGTCCATCACCGCCACGGTGACGCTGCGGCCGGTGACACCCTCAGCATGCAGGTCATCCGCGCCCACCACCGAGGGGAACTGCAGATAGTCCACGCCCGCGGTGACGCTGGCGGTCTTGACCGCACCGTCTGCGAACACGCTCTTGATGCGCTCATCAGCGCGCAAACTTGTTACGACCTTCGCGCCCAACCGAGCGCCCACGCCGTTGACGATCGGCAACTGGTGAGTCACCTCACCGCCCGCGGCCTGCACCAGCCGCGCTGCTTGTTCGCTGCTGCCCGCCTGCACGATGAATGCGGCTGATGCCTGCTCCGCCGTATTGCCGGCGTAGTTAAACGCAACTTCGTGGGAGGCGCCGATCAAGGCGCCCGCGCCGACAAAACCGATCATGACCAGTAGGGCCATGGTGGCGACAGCGAATTGGTTGCGTCGAATGTTCATGGGGCAGATCTCCGGTAGCGCGTCGTATTTCGATGGCGTGTATTGCACCGGATTAGCGGGTCTGACGGAGGTGACGGGCCGAAGCCGGGTCTGGGGTGAAATGTGCGCTGGATCACATAACGGTGGCGTTAAATTGGGGGGGGCTACGCTAAAGGGACATCCCTCTTTTCCCGACCGGAAAAGAGGGATGTCCCTCGGCCGACCCTTGTCGGGACATGCCTGACCTCCCGCTGCTGCGGGAGGTCAGGCATGTCCCTTAGCGACTACTCAGCGGGGTCCTGGTAGAAGAACCCGTCGCCCTCGCTAACGATCGTGACCGCCGTGGGGGTTGCGAAGTGGGCCGGCAACAGCACTGTGCCCGTGTCCGCCATGCGGGCCAGCAACTCCCGGCGCGTGACCGCTGAGCGCGCGGGATCGGAGCAGAAATTACTCGACCAATCCGGCCGCTCGATCTGCACCGGATGATGAATGGTGTCGCCGCACAGCACCGCGCGGCGGTTGCCGTCGTCCGCCTCGATCACCACGTTGCCAGGGGTATGACCCGGTGCCGGACGGAGCTTAATGCCCTGCATCAACTCCGCATCGCTCAGGTTCATCCCGGCCGAAGACCTCGAGGCCGAGGGTTACGGGCAGTTCGTGGAGCTGTTCGAGCAGGTGGCCAGCAAGTCCGACTGAATCGCCGGCAGCGCAGCCCGAGGCCCCGCCAGGCCGCATTACCGCGCCCACGCCACTCCGGCTCGACGCAGACGTCGACCGGCTCCCGGTCAGGCCGCTCGACCATGGGCTCGGCCGCCTTGGCGAACGCCGGCCGATCTCCCGTCGGTTAGCCTCCCGGCCGGTCACCCGGGCCAGGGTGCCGGGGGCAGGCCGGTCTCCTCGACGAAATGGTCGCGGCACTGTCGCGCCTTCGACTCGAGCCGGCTCCACGCCGGATGCGCTCGCAGCTTTTCGAACGGATGCTCCAGCTCGAAAGCGGAGACCACGCAGTAGCCGCCGTCGATGGCGATCTCCAACACCTCGGCTGCGATGTCCGTCTCTCCGCAAGTACTCAGCAGAACCGACATGTAGTAGGTGATCTCCGGGTCTCGGGAGGTGCGTCCCGCGCGCTCCACATTCCCCAGCAGGCGCGCGGTCTCCTCGTCGCCGGCACGGTCGAAACAGTGGTCGACAACTCCCCAGTACACCGAGCTCCGGGGAAGCTGCAGCCAGACCCGACGCGCGTCCTCTACGCGCCCCTCGTGCAGTAGAAGCAGACCGCTGTGGATGAACTCGTATAGCGAACCCTCGTCCAGCTCGAGGAAATGGCGTGCCCGCGCGTATCTACCGAGCCGATAGTGGGCGACACTGCACGAGCGAAGCGTCGGACTGGTCGGGCTGATCGTCAGCGCTCTCTCGCACTCGCGTGCCGCCTCCCTCAGCAGGCCCGCGTAGCGATAGACGTAGCCCATGCTGAACCGAATCTCCGAGCGGTCCGCATGACGCGCCATCGCCGCCCGGGCCTCCCGATACGCTTCGACGACCTGCCCCGACTCCACCTGGAAGGCGATGAGCCTCTGGGCCGCGTCGAGGGCGTTCGGATCGAGCTCGAGCGCACGCCGGGCGGTGGCCAGAGACAGCTCCACGGCGAGCTCCCCGCCCGCTCCGAGCGTCGCGTCGTAGTAGTGGCGGCGAGACAATTCCGACCAGCCGGAGGCGAACTCCGAGTCCAGCGCGACCGCCCTTTCGAGCATCTCGATCGCCTCGGTGTTCGGACCCGGGTCACTCGACGCCGCCAAGCTCCTGAGAAACAGCTCGTACGCCTCGGCGTTCCGCGGCAGACGCATGAGTCCCTGCGGAACGGCGATACCCAGAGCCGGCAGGATCCGGTTGTGGATCCTCGTGCTGAGCTTCTCCCTGAGCGAGATCATGTCTCCCGACGGCACGGTCAAGCGCTCGCGCCAGAGGACGCGTTCGGTGTCGACCTCGAGCGCCTCCATCGTCACCGCCAGCCGGTCGCCCTCGGTAGCGAAGTGGCCGGTGATGACGCTCGCGGCACGCACCTCGCGAGCGGCGGCCAGCGGATCGAGATCCTCCACCACGAAGCGCCGGGTCATTGCCAGCGGTCTCACCTCGAGGGTCGGTGCGGAGCTCAGCGCCGTCGCGATCTCGTCCGCAACGGCGAGACGCAGGTAGTCGATCGCCGCATCGGCGCCGTGGTTGTGAAACGGCAGGACCGCGACCGACCGGGCGGGTGCGGAGCGTGTCCGAGCACTCATCCACGACCACGCGCCGAGGCTCGCGGCGATGGCTACGGCGACGAAGCCGACGGCGATACCCGCGCGCCGAATCCACCGCGAGCGAGCTCCGCCATGCACGGTCGCCGGGCCGACGGCCCTCGCGAAGATGCTGTCTCGCTCGAGGCGGGCCAGATCGGCGTGAAGCTCGGCGACGCGCTGGTAGCGCAGACTCCGATCTTTCTCCAGTGCCTTGTCGATGATGTGTTCGAGCTCGTCGGGCACTTCTCTTCGAAGACGGAGCGGCGAGACCGGTGTGTCGTGAAGAATCGAGTAGAAGGTGACAGCCCTTGTCGCCCCGGCGAATGCCGGCCTACCCGTCACCATCTCGTAGATGACGGAGCCGAGGGAGAAGATGTCGGTGCGTTCGTCGAGCTCCTCGCCGCGGGCCTGCTCCGGCGACATGTAGGCC
>CAMYIK010000233.1 GCA_947258365.1 uncultured Thermoleophilia bacterium
GCCGGCGACCGTATTGGGCTGATCTTGTTCGGCTCCCGGCCTTATCTGCAGGCGCCGCTGACGTTCGACCGTACGACCGTGCGCACCTTGCTGAATGAGGCAGCCATCGGGTTGGCGGGCCAGGAGACGGCTATCGGTTCCGCGATCGGGCTTGCCGTGAGGCGGCTCAAGGGGCGGCCTGAGGGTGACCGTGTACTAGTCCTACTCACGGACGGGGCGAATACCGCGGGGGAACTGGATCCGATCCGCGCGGCCGAGCTGGCGGCCGCCGAGGGCTTGAGGGTCCATACTATCGGTGTGGGCGCCGACGAGATGCTCATGCGGTCACTGTTCGGCATGCGCCGGGTAAATCCGTCGACGGACCTGGACGAGGAAACCCTCGGACGCATCGCCGCTAGCACGGGTGGGCGGTATTTCCGGGCACGCGACAGCCGGCAGCTCGACGAAATATACGCCCTGTTGGATGAGATCGAGCCGGTTCCCGAGGATCGCTCCGGTCTGCGGCCAGTTCGCTCGCTTTACCCCTGGCCATTGGCTGCCGCAATGTTGACCGCGGCCGCGCTGCTCGTGGGGGAATTGAGAGCCGGCCGGTGGCGGTGATGGAATCGTTCCATTTTCTGAGGCCCGCTGCGCTTGGGCTGTTTCTGCCTCTCGCTATCGGGGTGCTCCTGCTCTCGAGACGGCGCCGCGGGCCGGGTCCATGGCGGGACGTGTGTGATCCGGCGCTTTGGCCATACGTTCTGGTAGACAGGCCCGGTCAGGTGACCGGTAGATCGTGGCCGGCGGTGCTGGTGGCCATCGTCGGCGCATTGGCTGTCCTTGCCATGGCTGGGCCCACTTGGCGAGAATTGCCGCAGCCCGTGTTTCGCGACGAGGCTGCGCTCGTCGTGGTTCTGGATGTGTCCCGTTCCATGGATGCCGGAGATCTGGAGCCGAGCCGCTTGGAGCGCGCGAAACACAAGGTGCACGACGTGCTCAGTCGACGCGCGGGCGGTCAGAACGCGCTGGTCGTTTACGCGGCCCACGCGTTCGCCGTCACACCATTGACCGACGATACTCATACCGTTGAATTGCTGCTCGAGAGCATCACCACGGATATCGCTCCAGTGCAAGGGAGTCGCCCGTCGACCGCGCTTGCCAAAGCTCGGGAGCTATTGGAACAGGGTGCGTCCGGTCGGGGCGCAGTGTTGCTGATCAGCGATGGGCACGACGACCCTGAAGCCACAGAGGCGGCGAGCGCTCTCGCTTCCGCGGGCATTCCGCTACACGTGCTTGCGGTCGGTACCGATGGCGGCGCCCCCATTCCGGTTGGCGGAGGTGGGTTCCTCACCGATCGGGCAGGTAACATGGTGGTGCCGAAACTGATGCCCGAGGCGCTTGCGGAGCTCGCTCGAGACGGCGGTGGGCGCTTCAGCCTGATTACCGCCGACGACGGGGATCTCGACTATATTTTCGCGTCTGCGGTCGCCCCGGTGGCAACCTCGCGCGATGTCCGGAGCCCAGGAGTCGATCGCTGGCGTGAGGAAGGTCCGTGGTTGCTACTCTTCGCTCTCCCCCTGGCGGCGCTTGCCTTCCGACGTGGTTGGATGCTTGCGATCGCGCTGCCCCTGATCGGGCTGCATTCCGTCCCGGTTGAAGCGATGGATTGGCAGAGTCTTTGGCGGACTCCCGATCAGCAGGGACGAAGGGCGTTCGAATCGGGGTCACCGGAGCAGGCGGCGGAGCGATTTACGACCCCTGCCTGGAAAGCCGCGGCATTGTACCGAGCCGGACGCTACCAAGAAAGCATCGAGGCCCTCGAGGCCGTGGACTCACCCCAGGCTCACTACAATCGCGGCAACGCTCTGGCTCGTAGCGCAAAGTACGAAGAGGCTATTGCCGCCTACGATCGGGCCTTGGCTCTGAACCCCGATCACGAGGACGCGGCCCACAATCGGGAAATCGTCAAAGGACAGCTTCCAGAGCCCCCACCTCAGCCCTCGAACGACCCGGGGAAGTCGACGGACGAGAACAAAGACGGTCCGCAGGCCGGCAATAAATCGCAGGATCAGCAGCCGAGCCAGGACGGTGATTCGGAGCAACAAAGCGCAGCCAATGCTGTCGACGATGCGGGCCAGGGGGACGGATCGGACGGCCAGTCCGATCGGAGGGCCACCGAGGACGGCGACTCCGGCGAGCGCCGATCGCCGGAGTTATCGGAAGGATCGGGTGAGGACGATGGCGCCCAAGAACGAGCGGTCGCCGCCGAATCTTCCGACGAGCAGAATCCCGAGGAGGACCGCTCGATAGAGCGCATGCTCAGCTTGGTGCCGGACGATCCCGGCGAGCTGTTGAGGCGCAAATTCCGCTATCAGTATCGCCGAGCATACGGCGGCTCCGATCCTGGAGGCGATGCCTGGTGAGGGCGCTTCTCGTGCCAGTCGCGCTCCTCGGCTTATTGGCCGTGGCGATAAGCGGAGACGCTGCGGAGGTCACCGCCAGAGTCGACCGGGAGTCGATTCAGCTCGACGAGTCGTTTCGCCTGATCATCCAGATTGAAGGCGATATCGACGGCACACCGGACTTTGCGCCCTTGGACGCGGACTTCGAGATCCGCAATCGAAGCGAATCCCAAAACATTCAGATCATTCACGGACAGTTTTCCAGGCTGCATCAATGGACCCTGACGTTGATTCCCCGGCGTGCCGGCCGGCTCGTGATTCCCCCGATCGCTGTCGGGTCTGCCCGGAGCACAGCACTGCGGGTGGACGTGTCTGAACGCGAGAATGTCGGCGACGCTTCAGGTCCGATCTTTCTGGAGGCCGAGGTCACGCCTGCTGCCGCGTATGTGCAGTCGCAAGTGATTTATCGTTTGCGCCTGTACCGGTCGGTGGATACAAGGATCGGCCGTCTCGACGAACCCAGCCTCAGCGAGGGTGAGGCGTTGATTGAACGGCTTGGCGAGGACCGCGGCTTCGAGACGCGCCGCAACGGCAAGCGCTACACGGTTGTCGAGCGGCGCTATCTCGTGTCTCCCCAGCGCAGTGGCCGGCTCGTGTTGGCGCCCCTGGCTGCCGAGGCGATCGTCGTCGACCCGTTCGCTGCAGGTGGTCGCTACGAGCGAGTGAGGGCGCCGGAGATCAGTGTCGACGTGCAGCCGGTCCCGCCCGAATGGGGAGGTGCGCCGTGGTTGCCCGCCCGCAATGTCACTCTGTCGGAGTCGTGGTCCGAGGACCCGGCCGCGATGACGGCTGGCGACCCCGTTAGCTACGAGATGACCATGGAGGCGGACGGCATGGTCGCCGAGTTGCTTCCCGCTCCTGCTCGCGATGTGCCCCATGGCCTCAAGCAGTATCCGGATCGTCCCAACCTGGAGAATCGCGATTTGGGGGAGTCGGTGACCGGCAGGCGGGTCGACCG
>CAMYIK010000234.1 GCA_947258365.1 uncultured Thermoleophilia bacterium
GGAAGTGCCCGACGAATCTCGTAGGCACCATCGTGGGACGTCCCGGAGAGCCCTGTGTTGGCGAGACGCGTCAGCAGGCCGGAGCCCCCCGACTGCCAGGCGGTGTCGGCCCCTCGCCTGGCGAGCCTCGTGCCATCAGAGCCGATGATCTCGCTATGACCCGCGCCCTTGAGCGCCGCCACAGCCGCAGCCGGCGTAGCGGGGCCAAGCTCAACGACGCGATCCACCTTGGTCTCCAGTCGATCGGAGACCGCGCGGAGGTCCGCTCGAGCTTCAAGCGCGAGTAGGGAAACGGCGAGCAGTCCGAGCACGAGCAGTGCTACGAGGAAGGTCGCGATGGCAGCGCGGGGAACCAGGCCGAGTTCTCGCATCGCGAATGGGTTCGCCCACCGGGAGGCGATTCCTTCCAGACCCGCAATGACACGAGCCCGCCGAAGCGGGCTCGTGATTCAGCAGGCCATAAGCCGGATTCTGTCGTGGGCGACCATCTATCTGGGAGCCCCGTTACCGAGACCCTCATGCGGCCTACCTGGAACTGGACGAGCAGTCCGTAACGCTCCGGTTTGGCCTTGCACCAAGTGGGGTTTACCCAGCCGGGCCTGTCACCAGGACCCGCGGTGCGCTCTTACCGCACCATTTCACCGTTGCCGCAGGAACCGAGGCTCCTGAGGCTGTGTCGTTTCTGTGGCACTTTCCCTGAGGTTTCCCTCGCTGGCCGTTAGCCAGCACTCTGCTCTGTGGTGTCCGGACTTTCCTCGAGCCGGTCATGCCGACTCGCGGCCGCCAGGCCTGCACGCCAGAGAATACTCAGGCGCTAGAGCGACCTCATGACGCCGACCACTCTGCCGACGATCGTCGCGTCATTTCCGGGAATCGGCGGGTAGTCCGGGTTCTCCGGCATCAGCAGCACTTCGTCAGCCGAGCGCTGAAGCGTTTTGACCGTCGCCTCGTGCTCTTCCGTCGATAGCGGAAGCTGCGCAACCACGATCTCGCCGTTGCTTGCCTCCTGCTGCCGTCGCACGGCAACCAGGTCACCATCGAGGATCCCCGCCCCCGTCATGGAGTCGCCACTCACCTTCAAGAGGAAGTCACCTTGGAACGGAGTCGCTACCCAATCCTCGACATGCTCTTCGGCCAACGTGGGGAATCCCGCGGCCACCGCGCCGATCAGAGGTAGCGAACCTTCTGGCCTGCGTACCGCTCCCGGATTGTCCGGGTCGCACACCAGCATCGCCCGCGGCTTGCTTGGGTCGCGCTGGATGTAGCCCTCGTCCTCGAGCTTCGCGAGATGCGCATGGACCGTCGACGGAGACGCCAGTCCCACTGCAAGGCCGATCTCTCGCACCGTGGGCGGGTAGCCGCTGTCGCTGCAGTGACGTGAGATAAAAGCCAGGATGTCAGCTTGGCGCTCGCTGAGATCGCCCATGGTTGTCCTCCGGGTAGCTCGAATCCAGGGATCGAACAGGTGTTCTTGACACTACCACGGGTTCGCGACGGCACCGATACCTCCTCCTTCGAGATAGTCGGTTGGGCGCTCGTGAGGTAACATCCGCCGCCTGCGCGCGTGTGGCGGAATTGGTAGACGCGCAAGGTTGAGGGCCTTGTGAGCTTCGCGGCTCGTGGAGGTTCAAGTCCTCTCACGCGCACTGTCTCGTTGACCGCTGAGCCCGTGTCTCTACCCGAGGCAGGGGCTCAGTCGTTTCTCCTATGAGCTAGCGAGCGGGTACGAAGCCCGCAAGCTCCGCCACCGACTGCAGGCGTTCGCGTTCCCGAGGAAGCAGGTCGCACTTGGTGGCGCGCTCGAAGATTTCGGCGCCCGCCTCGTGGATGCCCTCACTGGCCTCCGCGTCATCGATGAGCCCGGCCTGGTCCACGAGCTGGCCAAGGGTACGAAGCATCGCTTCGTAGACGGAGATCTGGTTGTCAGCCGCTTCGCGCATCGGATCGAAGGCTGCGTGAACGTAGCTGCCATAGTCCGCGGCGGCGGTCGAGATCAGCGTGCGGCCGTCGTCGTCGCTCTGCTCGCCCGAGAGGTCGCGCCCGAGCAGCGCCCGCAGGACGCTCCCCAGGCGAACGACGATCTCTACCGCCGTATTGGGGTCGTTGACCCCGGAAGAAAGCGCCCGAAGCCCGATGTCGGAGAGTCGGAGAACTCCGAAGTCGACGTCCTGCTGCATGGTCCGCTCGTTCCCAAAGTCGATGGCGGCGCAGAGCTCGCGCGACATGTGTTCCGCCTCGTCGTCGTCCGGCACGTCGATGTCGAGTACGGACAGGATCGGGGTCTCCTCCATCACGTAGGTGCCGACGCTAATGAGGGTCTGGATGGTCGCCCCAGCTGGCGCCGCAGCTAGCAGCGCATCCGAGGCGATCTGCCGTACCCATCCGGCCTCAGGGGACCGGACGACGAGCACGGCGTCGGCGTCGCGCCGATCGAGGCGGGCCATCGTCGCCTCCGGATCTTGAAGGTTGGTCACGAGCAGCTGCTCGCCCTTCATCGGGAAGCGCTCGCCAATCACGGCGATCGTCTCGTTCGTGACCTGATTGGCGATCGACTCCACCTTAAGACCGCGAGCCGTGCTATCGACCGATGCGAGCACCGCGAGCAACGCGGCGATTCCCAGCACGATCGCCACTACCACCGAAAGGTTTGGGACGAATGGCGAGCCACCCTCCTCCAATGGCGCGCGGACGACCCTCAAAACGAAGACGCAGTAGACGAAGGTGCCCATGACGACCCCGATCACCATTTGCTGAAAGCGGTCGCCGATGAAGTTGCGCAGCACCCGCGGCGAGTGCTGACTGCTACTGAGTTGTACCGCTACCAAGGTGAGGGAGAGAACCACTGAGGCCGCGGTAATGGTGCCGGCCGAAATCGCGCCCAGGATGGACCGCGAACTCTCGACGGTCGTGGTCAAGAACCCGGGCAGGGACTCCGTTGACACCGCACGATCCACGAACACCATCACGACCGCGAGCGCGATGGCCGCGACGATGAACAGCGCCGGAAAGAAGAAGAGGCTTTGATGGAACCTCTCGCCGAGGGCGCTCAGGCGAACGTGGTGGCCGGGTCGGAGGTCACTTGGGCCTCCACCTACCTCCGGGGTCTCCTGGTGCTCTGGGTTTGCCATCGCTCCTTCTCGTTCGCCTCGCGGAATCTCCCACGCTCGGCCGACAGCGTCCACAGCCCGGGCGAATCCGTGGTTCTGAGGGCGTAGCAGTACCCGATTCGGAACGTTCGTAGTGCTGCTTTGGCGCCCATTTTCTCTAAGTCCCCTGCTGCGAAAGGTGGTTCGAAAGTGCTCCGATTGAGTGCACTGATCAATCGACGTTCGAACCCGCCGCTTCAGGCGGGTTGGTGGTTCGCGGCCGCATGTCTCCG
>CAMYIK010000235.1 GCA_947258365.1 uncultured Thermoleophilia bacterium
TCTCACCCAGACCGTGCACGGCGTCCTGGTCACCAACGAGGGCACCGGCACGACCGCGCAGAACGTCGTGTCGATCGACGGCAACATGATCACGCTGAATCCGGCGACCGGCACGACGACGGCCGAGACCGTGGGCATCGGAGTGGACGGCGGCACGACGGGAGCGGGGACGACGGTGCGCAGCACCAGCAACATCATCGTGGCCACCGGCGACGCCTCCAACGGAGCGTCGGTGGGCATCCAGATCCTGCCCACCGAGGTGGGCGATCCAATGGCGACGAATACGAGGGTGTGCGTGAGGGTGACCGGCAACGACGTCTCGACCCCGAACAACCCGTTCGCGGGCGCCTTCGGGACGACCGAGCTCGACGTGATTGCCGCCCCGGTGATCGCGGGCTCGTTCCTGGACGTCGAGGCCATCCTGCCGGGCGTACGGACGCCCGCGCAACTCAAGAGCGACCTCGAGCCCCTGAATACGAATACTGAGGTGGGAGACACAACGGGTTTGATTGCTGGGGTCATCACGGGTGTTGCGAGCTGCCCCAACTGACGCGAATCCATAGCTAGGCGGTCACAGAAAACGAGTCACCCTCGCGTGAAGCCGGTCGTGGGCGTCCGGCGCTCGCGGGGGTGTACACATCACGAAAGGAGCTAGTCTTGTCCGAGCCATTCCTAGCCGAGATCAGAATCGTCGGCTTCAACTTCGCACCGCGGGGCTGGGCGTTTTGCGACGGCCAGATTCTGCCTATCAACCAGAACCAGTCGCTCTATTCGCTGCTGGGCACGACGTACGGCGGCGACGGTCGCACGACGTTCGCCCTTCCCGACGCGCGCGGCCGGGTACCGATTCACGTCGGCGAAGGCCATCCTCAGGGCCAGAAATCCGGCGAGGAGAACCACAGCCTGAGCATCCTCGAGATGCCCTCGCACAACCACATGGAAGTCGCCTCATCGCAGACGGCGGATAAGTCGACGCCGGGCGGTTATCTCCTGGCCAGTACGACCGGCAACGTCTACGCGGCGAAGCCGTCCACCGGCACCACCCTGAACACCGCTTCGGTAGCCAATACCGGCAGCGGACAGGGTCACCAGAACATGCAGCCTTATCTGGCGCTCAACTTCTGCATCGCGCTGGCCGGTCTGTTCCCCTCGAGAAACTAGGAGGCCATAGGAAATGTCAGAACCCTTTGTCGGAGAGATCCGAATGTTCGCGGGTACCTTCGCTCCGGTAGGCTGGGCCCTGTGCGACGGTCAGCTGCTGGCCATCGCCAACAACGAGGCCCTGTTCTCGCTGCTCGGCACGATCTACGGCGGCGACGGCCGAACGACCTTCGGCCTGCCGGACCTTCGCGGCCGGATTCCGATTCACGCCGGCAGCGGCCCCGGACTCAGCCCGCGCTCGCTCGGCTCCAAGGGCGGTAGCGAGACGGTCACCGTCACCGCGGGCGAGCTGCCATCGCACACTCACAACGTTTCGGCCTCCGCCAGCAGCGCCAGCTCGGGGAATCCCGCCGGCAACGTCTCGGCCAACACCGCCCCGACCAACGTGTACTCCACCAGTCTGGCGACCGCGCAGACGATGAGCGGCGCGGCGGTGTCGAACACCGGAGGCAGCCGATCACACACCAACCTCATGCCGGCCCTGTGCGTGAACTTCATCGTCGCGCTGTTCGGCATCTACCCGAGCCGGCACTAGGAGCGATCTGTCATGTCAGAGCCTTTCATTGCTGAGATCCGTATTTTCGCTGGGAACTTCGCTCCAAGAAGCTGGGCGTTCTGCGACGGTCAGCTGCTGCCGATCGCCCAGAACACCGCTCTGTTCTCGCTCATCGGTACCACCTATGGTGGCGACGGCCGCACGACCACGGCACTACCGAACCTGCAGGGGCGCGCTCCGATGCATCCCGGCCGCGGCCCCGGCCTGACCGCGCGTCGCATCGGTCAGAAGACCGGGGTCGAGACGGTCACCCTGCCCGAAGCCCAGATGCCGTCGCACAGCCACGCGTTCCGGGCCGACGGCAGCACCGGTGGTCCTCTCGGTGGCGGCGCCAACGCCTCGGATCCGGTAGGCAACTACCTGGGAGCCAGCGTCAAGTACCACGCCTCGGGGACCAACACCAACATGACCGCGCTGACCAATACCGGCGGAACGCAACCACACGACAACATGCAGCCCTACATCGCCATGAACTTCATCATCGCCCTGCAGGGGCTCTACCCAAGCCGTAGCTAGGCGGCGGGAGAGGACAGGAATGCTACCGAACAGAGCAATCAAGGCGAGCCTGGCGCTCGCCGCCGGCAAGCACGCACAGGAGCCCAATATCGTCATCGTTCCGAGAGGTCGTAAGACCTTCCCGGTCGGCATCGAATGGTCGATGGAGGCGGAACAGAGCTACGTCATCGGCTCGCACGAGGCGGGAGATTGCCATCAATGGTGTTTGCTCGACGGCGATCTCAAACAGGTCATGTACGGCAGCGCCGGCTCCGGACGCAAGAGTCCGAAAAAGGCGGAAGCCGTTGTCGCCCGGACAATCCAAGGTGGCGGCGCATCCCACCCGCGCCAACTCGACATCGAGCTGACCGGCGCCAAGCTCAAGAACGGCGCCAGCTACACGCTGATCGCCTCGCGCCACGGCGTGCTGGCGGCCAGCGAGTTCGTGGCCGTTCACGAGCCCAAGCCCGCTGACAAGAAGAAGAGCCGAGTGGCCAAGAGGAAGGCCGCGCCCAAGAAGAAGGCTGCGCCGAAGAAGAAGTAGCCATCCGGCTTTGCTGCGTCGGCGGCCGCCGCCCCGCCAACTGTTGGCGTCGGGATAGGTGTCTCCGAAGAGACCTCCACCCTGGCTCTTGCGGCTGGCGGGCGGCGGTTCGGCCCCGGCGGCGGGTCTGCGCGGCGCCGGTAGGTGCCTGCGACCGGGCCTTACTTGCGGCGATTCGCCGCCAGGACCTTCTTGCGGAGCCGGATCGCTTTGGGCGTGATCTCCACCAGTTCGTCCTCGCGGATGAACTCGATCGACTGCTCCAGGTTCATCAACCGCGGCGGCACCAGGCGCACCATCTCGTCGGCCGAGGCGGCGCGCATGTTGGTGAGCTTCTTCTCCTTGGTGATGTTGACGTCGAGGTCGTCGGGTCGCGAGTTCTCGCCGACGATCATGCCCTCGTAGACCTCGGCTCCCGGCTCGACGAACAGCGTCCCGCGTGGCTGCAGGTGCTCGATGGCATAGGCGGTGGTACGTCCGGCGCGGTCGGAGACCAGTGCGCCGGTCGGTCGCTGGGTGATGTCGCCCTGCCAGGGCTCCCAGCCGTCGAAGAGCTGGTTCATGATGCCGGTGCCGCGGGTGTCGGTCAGAAACTCGGTGCGGAAACCGATCAAGCC
>CAMYIK010000236.1 GCA_947258365.1 uncultured Thermoleophilia bacterium
CACCAACCGCGCGATCGGCGAGGTTTTGCACCTCTCTGAGAAGACCGTTCGCAACCACGTGAGCCAACTGCTGCGCAAGCTCGGCTTCCAGCGGCGGTCCCAAGCAGCCGCTTGGGCAGGACAGCGGCGGTTGGAACTTCCCACCGAGTAGGGGATTTCGCGCAAGGAGTTCGGCTCCCCGGCGCGAAATGCAAGCCAGCTGAGTTCCACCTGGCCTTCCAAGGAGCCGAGATGCCTAAAGCGGCCCGCACGATCGTGCTGGCGAATCAGAAGGGCGGCGTCGCCAAGACGACGACGACCCTAAACCTCGGCGTGGGCCTCGCCGAGAAGGGCAGGCGGGTGCTTGCCATCGATCTCGATCCCCAGAGCAATCTCTCCATGAGCCAGGGCATCGACATCGAGAACCTTGACGCGACGATGTACGACGTGCTGACCGGCGCGAAGCCGCTGCGGGACGTGATCCACTCGTGCGAGATCGACATCGCCGTCGCCGGTATCGAGCTGGCGAGCGCCGAGCTTGCCCTCTCTTCTCAGATGGGCCGCGAACGGGCCCTGGAGCGGGCGATCAAGGTCATCGAGAAAAGCTACGACTACATCCTGATCGACACCCCGCCCTCGCTGGGGCTTTTGACGATCAACGCTCTGGTCGCCGCAGACGGCGTGATCGTGCCGGTGCAGTGTGAATACCTCTCCCTGCGTGGTCTGGCGCAACTGCGCGATACTCTTGGACAGGTGCAAGAGCACCTCAATCCGAACGTCGAGATCCTCGGGATCCTCCCAACGATGTACGACGGGCGCACCATTCATGGCCGTGAGGCGGTGGGAATGCTGAAGCAGCACTTCGGTGATCTGGTGTTTCGCACCCGAGTGGGCAAGACGATCAAGTTCGCCGAGGCCCCGGTTGGGGGCAAGAGCGTGCTGGCCTACGACTCCGGCGGGCAGGCGGCTCGCTGGTACCGGCGCATGTGCGGGGAAGTCATCGAACGCCTCGAGGGGCCGGAGACGGAGGCCAAAGCCGCGTGAGTGGTCGCAGCTCCATGCGAGAAGGCCCGCTGACCGAACTGTTCAAGCGGACCGAGGCCGGAGAGGTCGAGACGCCTGACGCCCCGCTTGCCGAGCCCATTCGCTCGACGACCGGGGTGGCCAGCAGCTACATCGCGATGATTCGGGTCGTCGGTGTTGGCGGCGGTGGCGGCAACGCCGTGAACCGCATGATCAACTCCGACAAGCAGGCGCTCGACGCCTGTGACGCCGAGACACGCATCGCCGCGGGCATGCAGCTGACCGGGGGGCGTGGCACCGGAGGCGACCTGAACAAGGGCGCCCTGGCCATGAAAGAGGTCGAGGACGAGATTCGCGACACCCTCAAGGGGAGCGATCTGGTCTTCATCACCGCCGGTATCGGCGGTGGCACCGGAAGCGGTGGCGCGCCTGTGGTGGCCCGCATCGCCAAGGAGCTCGGCGCTCTGACCATCGCGGTGGTCACCCGGCCGTTCAGCTTTGAAGGCGCCCGCCGCATGCGCGCGGCCGACGAGGGCCTGAAGGCGCTCGAGGCTGAGGCCGACACGGTCATCGTGATCCCGAACGATCGCCTGATGGCGGTCATGGATCGCGGCACCACGATGGTCGACGCGTTCGGTGTCTGTGACGACCTGCTGAGGCAGGGAGTCCAGGGCATCACCGACCTCATCATGCTGCCGGGCCTGATCAACCTCGACTTCGCTGACGTGCGCACGATCATCCGCGACGCGGGCAACGCCCTGCTGGGTATCGGCTACTCCTCGGGCGAGGGCAGTGCCGTCGACGCCGCGATGGCTGCGATCGAGTCGCCACTGCTGGAGACCCCCATCGACGGCGCGCGCGGCGTGCTGCTGGGTGTCACCGGTGGCAAGGACCTGTCCCTGGTGGATGTCAGCGAGGCTGCGGCTGTCGTTCAAGACGCCGCCGACCCCGAGGCCAACATCATCTTCGGCGCCACCGTCGACGACGACCTGGGCGATCAGATCTGGGTCACTGTCGTTGCCGCCGACTTCAGCGGCGTTCGCTCCGCGCCCCCGCGGGAGCGGGTGAAGCGCGAGCCCGAGAAGGCTCCCGCCCGAGCAGACAGCTCCGATGCGCCGTCGCAGGAAGAATCGACCGCGGGTTCGATGGGTCTGAGTTCGACCACCCAGATGGCGGATCCGCCCGAGGCCCCGGACTTTTCCGCTGACGCAGGTTCGCCTCCCACCAATTTGCCGTACCCAACAGGCGGCTCTGATGACGACGACCCGGGCGGATCTCCCGCCGCTGCGTAAGAGTCTGCTTCAGAATGAATCGGTTGTGGCCCGTCATTCTGAAGCAGGCTCCTAGTGAGTAGCGGCGCGGTGGCTGCCGGCCACCCGTGCTCGGCGCGCGCAGGCGCTCAGATCCTCGCGGAGGGCGGTAACGCCTTCGATGCCGCTCTGGCGGCGGCTTTCGCGGGGGCGCTGTGTGAAAGCGCGCTGACGGGTCCCTGTGCGGGAGGCTTCCTGCTGGCGAGACCCGCAGGGCAGAAGCCGATCTTGCTCGACTTCATGGTGGCGGCCCCAGGCCTTGGGCCCGACGGGTCCCCGATCAAGGCCGAGGAGCTCGACAACTTCATCGTGCCTTTTGGTGGCGCCGACCAGGTCTTTCACCACGGTGCGGCCTCAGTGGCGACGCCCGGCATGACCGCCGGCCTACTGGAGACCCACAGCCGCTGGTGCAGCCTCCCCTTGACCGAGGTGGTCGCGCCGGCAGCGGCCCTCGCCAGAGAGGGCGTGCAGATCACCGAGGAGGCGAGCTATCTCAACGAGATCCTCGGCGACATGCTCGTGGCCACACCGGAGTGCGCCGAGATTCACGCGCCAGGTGGGTACGTGCTCGCTCACGGAGAGACGCTGAGGAACCCGGATCTGGCCGACAGCCTCGAGGCAATCGCCGCGGGCAAGGCCAAGGAACTCGAGGCCGCAATCGCCGAGCACCAGAAGCAGACCGGCGGCCACGTAACGGGCACCGATCTTGCCGACTACGAGGTGATCGAACGAGAGCCGCTGACCCTCAGCTACCGCGGCATCCAGATGCTGACGAACCCGCCGCCGTCATCAGGCGGTGTCTTGATCGCCGCCGCGCTCAACAGGCTCGAGGAAGACGCGGCGCCGATCGATGAGGTGACCCACTACCTCAAGATGGCCAGAGCCGGCGCCTTCGCCAACTCCATGCGCGACGGGGCCTTCCCCGATGCGCTGCACCACCCGGACGCGGCCAACAGGCTCATCGAGTCGCGAAAGCCAACGGGGTCGACGACCCACGTCAGCGCAATCGACGACGAGGGCAACGTG
>CAMYIK010000237.1 GCA_947258365.1 uncultured Thermoleophilia bacterium
TGGCGCTTCCCGTGCTGAAGGCGAGGTTCGCGAAGCCCGTCCACGGGCTTGCGAGGGCGTACACGTCCACGTAGTCCGTCGCATCGAGGAAGCCGGCGATCACCGTGAAGCGGCCCTTCGCGAAGCGCTGCCTCCAGTAGAGGTTCGTGGTCCGCCAGCGCTGATTGCTGAAGGGCGGCCCGACAAGGCCCACGTAGCCGGCCTCGAAGCCGAAGGCGCTCGGCGGGACGTCCGAGTAGCGGTGGCGGTGCTCGATCTTCCAGACGAACGCGCCCGGGTGGTCGCCGTCGCGGTCTACGAGATCCCAGGAGCCGAAGAAGCGGTACATCCCGCCACTCGCGAAGTCGTCGCCCGCGCTCTCGTCTGCGAAGAAGGCCTGGGCGCTGTAGTCGCCGCCGAAGTGGATCCCGGTCTTCTCCTGGATCCGGGTCTTCCAGCCGCGGTATGGCTGCAGGAGGTCCAGATCGAAGAGCGACTGCTTCTCCTGCTCGTCCTCCTCGAGCTGATTCCCCACGGCGTCCGGACCGCCGAAGCGCGGGGCCGACCAGGCACCGCCCGGCATGCTCACGGTGATCGCCGCTGCCGCCAGGATCCACCGGAGGCGAGTCGACCTCATCACCTGAATAGCGTCGCCAACCCGGCTGCACCGGCCGTCATTCGCTAGGAGCGTAGTCGCGGAGAATGCCGCTGAAGGTCTGCTCTGGGAATGTCACGGCCTCGGGCGACAATCGACCGTCGATGTCGTTGCGATAGATCCTACCGTCCTTCATGACCAGGTGCAGTGTCGGGATCAGCTTGAATTCCGGGGCGGCGTCGAACCACTTGGTGTTCCCGCCGATCACCGTGATGTCCTCCAGCGGATTGCCGTCCACCAGCAGCAGGTCAGCGTAGGCGCCTTCCTCGATCACGCCCTGCGCTCCGGCTTGGTACGGGTTGCGCGGCCCAGAGAGCGCCAGCATCTCGCCAGCCGTCGAGGTCATCTGCTTGAGCACCTCGAAATTGCTGCCAAAGGTCTGGGTGCGCCACCAGATCTCATAGCGGCGAGCTCGCTCCGCATCCGCGAAAACGCCGACGTAGTCTGAAGCGAACACGACCTTGACGCCGTTCTCGAGCAGGTTGCGTCCGAAATCTGCGTACTGCTTGCCGAGCGCCTTGACCATCGGGACCTTCTCCGGAGGCATCAGCGGATTGCGCGCCAGGTCCGGGGAAATGCCCCACATCTGCGGAACCACGTACGCGCCTTTCTTGGCGATGCGTTTCATGGTGTCCGCCGAGATGAAGAACGAATGCTCGAACGTCTTCACACCGCAGTCCAGCAGGCGGTTGACCGCGCGATCGGTGAACGTATGCGCCGCCACGTAGGTGCCCCAGTCGGCGGCGGCTTCGACGATGGCGCAAATCTCTTCCTCGGAATATTGGGTCGTGTCGATAGGGTCGAAGCGGGATGAGCCGCCGCCACCGCCCATGATCTTGATCTGCGTCGCGCCGTTGCGCAGGTTCAGGCGGGTCGCCTTGAGCACCTCAGGGACGCCATCGGCCACGTTGCCGATGCCCATGCGCTCGAAGTTCGAGAGGTCGCCAGCGTCTTGGAAGCTGAACCCGGCATCCGCCCGGTCGCGGAAATCGCCGTGACCGGAAGTTTGCGAGATGAATCCGCCCGATGGGTAGATTCGCGGTCCCACCACGAAACCGGCGTCGATGTTCCTCCGGAGCGCGAACGTCGGCCCACCCATGTCGCGGACGGCGGTGAACCCGTCGAGCAGGAACCGCTTGGCAACCAGCGCGGAGCGATACGCCAGGTCGTAGGGGTCCAGGTTCCCTTCGACCGTGTCGAAGTGCGCGTTGATCATGACATGCGCATGGCCGTCGATCAGGCCCGGCATCAGCGTGCGGCCGCCGCCATCGATGACGATCGCGCCATCGCCAGCGTTCACGCCGGGGCCGATGGCCTTGATCAGATTTCCTTCGACGAGAACGTTCTGCCCCTGCGTCAACGCATCGTTCTTCCCATCGAAAACGTTGACGTTGGTGATCAGGGTCTGCTGCGCTGCCGGAGCCTCTTCGGCCTGGGCCCGTGGAGAGAGGGAGGCGAGTACGGCGGCTGCAAGGATGAGGGTGAGACGGAGGCTCATGATGCGGTCCTTTTGTGCTAGATGCGGAATGAGGCCAATTCCCCTCATCGCCGAGTGTTCCGTCGAGAATTGCGCACTTCCGGCAAAGCAAGTAGCCATTTCCGGCAATGACCAAGCCGTTTCGAAACCAGATGTCCGCGGATCCGCGCGCCGGCTCCAGCGGCGTTCCGCTCGTCCGTGCGGGTCAACTCTCGCCCTTCGCGGACGCGGCTGAGCGGCTCGGCATCCGAACGGAGCGGTACCTGGACCAGGCTCGTCTCCCGATCTCGGTCCTGGAGCACCCGCAGCAGATGATCCCCCGAGCCCAGCTCTGGGACTTTGCGGACGGAATCGCTCGGGAGCAGGGTCTCCCGGGCTACGGGCTCGAGGCGGCCACTACGGACCCCGTTGCCACGCTTGGAGCGTTCGGACACCGCATACTGACCGAACCCACCCTTTGGATGGCGCTCGCCCGCCTTGCTAGCGAGTTCAGGCGCCACAGCACGCACGCCTGCATTCGACTCGAGGGGCTCCCGGAGGGCGTCCGCGTCATCCGCCATGACGCAGGGTACTTGAGAAACGGCAGCGACGTGGTGGAGCAGTACACGCTGATGCTGCTCATCAGCGTGATCCGGCGCGCGGTCCCCGAGTGGCGACCGGAGCGGCTCTGGCTGCGCTCGATCCCAGCGACCTGGAGCGCGCAGCACGACCTCTTTGCGGATGCCGAGCCGGTCCGCGGGAGCCCCGTGACAGGGATCTACGTGCCGCGGCAGATCCTCGCGCGCCCGATGGGGCGGCACCGGTTCGCAAGAGACGCCGACGCGGCAGAGAGGCTCGGCACACCTGACGGTTTGCTCGCTTCGTTGAAGCACGCGCTCCACCCGCTGGTCGGTACCGTGCCCCTGGACCTCGCCCTCGCGGCAGAGATGGTCGGGGCAAGCCCGCGCACCGTCCGCCTGCGGCTGCGCGAGGAGGGCACCTCGTGGCGCCGCCTCCTCGACGAGCTGCGCTTTGAGTACACCCGCGCGCGCCTGATCGAGGCCGACGCGAGTCTTGGCGACATCGCGTTCGAGCTCGGCTACGCCGACGCTGCCCACTTCACGCGAGCGTTCCGCCGCTGGACGAAGGTCACTCCGAGCGAGTTTCGCGCTGGGCTTCGCGAGCCTTGAGCCAGAGCCTGGCACGACGCTGGTTTCGGAGCCCGTCGCCGCAACCAA
>CAMYIK010000238.1 GCA_947258365.1 uncultured Thermoleophilia bacterium
AGAGAAAACGCTAAGTGTCGGGTCGTCGGCCGCCGATAGAGGCGTATGGCGCGAATTCTCATCGCCAACGCCGATCCCATCGAACGTTTGATTCTCATCGGGTCGCTCGAGGGCGCCGGTCACGAGATCATCGAGGCCCGGGACGGGTCGCATGCCATCGAGCTTGCGGCCCAGACCGTACCCGGTGCGCTGGTGTTCGATGAGGTCATGCCTCGATCGGGCGGCGTAGCGGCAGGTCGCACCATACGACGCCGCTCCAAGACTCAGGTCCCGGTCGTGCTCCTCGTGAGCCGGGCGAACTTGGGCGAGCAAGCCGTTCGGTCTACCGACGCGATACTGGCAAAGCCAATCGACCCCGAGGAACTCGTAGCGACCGTCAACTCCGTCCTCCTCTGAACGTCATGACGTGGTCCCACCTTTTGTGCTCATTGGTGTCCTCGCTTGCGCTGCCCTCACAGGTGCCCTTGCGCTCCTTGCGCTAAGCGCGACGAAGGCCTATTGGAAAATCGTGGCCCGGCGGGATGCCCGCTGGCGTTTCGAGCTGCGCGATTACCCCCTCGCTGTGGCCGGCGGCCGGGTTCCGAAAGCGGCGCCGGCGTCCGGCCGATCGCGCGAGTTGGCCCTCGAGATGATGGTCGAGACGGCCGCCCGCCTTCGCGGGCGCAACGCCGTTGCGGCGAGACTCTGGTTCGAACAGAACGGCTTCGTTGACGAATCGATCACCGATCTGAAGGCAAAGGGGGGATGGCGCCGCGCCCGCGCGGCATATCGGCTCGGCAGGTTCGGGAGCACGCGAGCTGAGCCCTATCTCGCATGGAGGCTCAAGGATCCGAGGTACGAGGTTCGCGATGCCGCTGTTCGCGCTCTCGGCCGCATCGGCGGGCCAGACGCCGTCGGCCCACTCCTTAGCGCAGTCGAGCACCGAAAGGTCGCGCGCGGTCTTGTCAGCGGGGCGCTGCTGGAGCTGCCCGCGTCGTGTGACCAGGCACTGGCAACGGCGCTCGAAGGCAGGAGCACAGATGCCCGGCGCCTGATCACGCAGGTCATCGGCCTTCGCGGGCGCCCCGCCGGAGACGCCCTACTCAACGGCCTCCGGGACTCCCAACCGGAGATTCGCCGGGAGAGCGCACTGGCTCTCGCGCGGCTGGGAGATGCTCCTCCCGCTGCGGATTTGGAACTGCGCCGTCTGGCGCGCGACGAACGGCCCTGGGTGCGCGCCTCGGCCGCGACGGCTCTTGGGGCGCTGCTCCAAGAACGCGCCGTCGCGCCGCTGCTTGAGCTGCTGGGCGACGAGGACTTCTGGGTCGGCTACCGGGCGGCCGAGGCGCTCATCGCACTCCCCTCCGGACCAGAACACGGCTGGCGTGTCCTCATGACCGCCGGTGACGATGAGCGCGATCAGCGCTGCAAGCAGCGCTGCCTGGAGCTGATGGAGCATGAGGGCCACATCCAGCGGCGACTCGAGCGAGCCGTGGCCGAGGAGGGCGAGGGCCTTCAGGAGCTCATGGCGGCCTTGGAGCGTGCGGGCTCGAGGGCCTGGTCGGGCCTGACCTCGTGATCGAGATCTTCACCAACTCGATCACCTGGGTGATCTTGGGTTACTCGCTCTGCCTCGCGATCACGTACTTCGTGTTGACGGCGATGGCGTCTCGCGACCTCCGCGAGCTTGCTCTGGCGCGGCGCTCTGAGCCACCCGTCGACCTGTTCACGCTCCCACTGACGCCGCCGATCTCGGTTCTGGTGCCCGCATACAACGAGGAGTCCGGCATCGCCGAGAGCGTGAGCTCGCTCCTTGGTCTGAACTATCCGGAGTTCGAAGTCATCGTCGTCAACGACGGCTCCAGTGACGGAACGGTCGAGAAGCTTGCCGAGACATTCGCCCTGGAGCCGTACGACCGCGTGCTCCAAGAGTCCATCGAGGCGCAACCGGTAGTTGGAGTATTTCGCTCGCCGCACGTGCCGAACCTGGTGGTGATCGACAAGGAGAACGGCGGCAAAGCGGACGCACTGAACGTGGGCATCAACGCGGCGCGGTACCCGCTCGTCTGCATCATCGATGCGGACTCGATTCTGGAATCGGACGCTCTTCTGAAGTCTGTTACACCAATTGTCCATCGACCCGATCTCACCATCGCCACGGGCGGGATCGTCCGTATCGCGAACGGAGCGGAGTTCGAGGGCGGGACCCTCATTCGCACCGGTGTGCCGCCCGGACTTCTTGGCCGCTTCCAGCTCGTGGAATACCTGCGCGCGTTCATCGTGGGTCGCGCCGGCTGGAGCCGACTCAAAACGCTGCTGATCGTTTCGGGAGCCTTCGGCGTATTTCGACGGGACATCCTCTTGGAGATCGGTGGATATCGCACCGACACCGTAGGAGAGGACATCGAGCTGATCGTACGCATGCACCGGCATATGCGCGATCAGAATCGCCCCTACCGGATCGAATTCGTGCCCGACCCCGTCTGCTGGACCGAGGCTCCGGAGAGCCTCAGCGTGCTCAGAAAGCAACGGACGCGGTGGCAGCGCGGACTGTTGGACACGCTTGGCATCCACCGAGGGATGATCTTCAACAAGCGCTACGGGCGCCTCGGCATGATCGGTCTGCCGTATTTCGTCGCGTTTGAGCTCCTCGGGCCGGTGGTCGAGACCCTGGGCATCGCCTTCGTCGCCTGGCTTGGGTGGCAGGGCGTGGTCCATCCCGGTTACGCCCTTGTATTGATCGGCGCCGCGATCTCACTCGGCGTGGTGATGTCGATCGCCTCCCTCGTGTTCGAGGAGGCGGCGTTCCACCGCTATCCGCGCTGGGGTCAGACGGGTGCGCTACTGGTGTTTGCGGTGCTTGAGAATTTCGGCTATCGGCAGCTCACCGCGTGGTGGCGCCTTGTCGGCCTTTGGCAAAGCCTGCGCGGGCGGGCCGTGTGGGGCGCCATGACGCGGAGCGGGAAACTCGGCGAGCAGTCCACGTCTCTAGAGACAGGGCCAAGCGCGTACTGGGAGCTGAGGAAGTCCCTTGCCGACCTCGCCGCAGGCACGGCCGACGCGCCTGTCTCGAGCGCTGAAGTGGCAGCCACCCTGGATGAGCCGGCGCCGCTGGCCACCTTGCGCACGGCTCCGCCCCCGCCAGAGATCTCTCCGATGACGAGCCCTTCGACGGAGCTCCCGTCTCGTGAGGCTGAGATTCCCCCGCCGCTCGAGCGGGAACGCTCGACAGCGCGACGCCGGCCTGCGCAGCGTTGGGATGCCCGGCGCCTCTACACGCCGGCGATCTGCCGCGAATTCACTCAGGAGCTCGGCGACGCGGTCCTCGAGCGGGCCGAGT
>CAMYIK010000239.1 GCA_947258365.1 uncultured Thermoleophilia bacterium
TGAGGCGACGCGGTGCCAGACCTCGCCAGCTGCCGCGTCGGGTGGGTTTCGCGTTCAACGAGTGGAAATGGGCGCCGCCGGCGACCGCGCGACCTCCACGTAGCCACGTGACCCGCGATAGCCTCGCCGCGCCACCCAACCCGTCGCCGGGGCGAGCAAAACCGGAGCACGAGACCGAGCTCCAACCGGCGACCCCCACGTCGGCAACGTGCGTCGAGAGCCCGAAAACACTGAGGATTCCAGCTAGTGTCCTGTCTCAGAAACAGGGGAAACGTTCTGGCGTGTCCTGCAACCCCGTACCATGCCGTACGTGACCCCGAAGTTCGTAGTGAAGAGCAAAGACCGCGCGATTCTCGAGAGCTGGATTCGCTCTCCGTCTCTTCCGCAAGCGTGGTCTCTGCGAGCGAAGATTTTGCTGGCGAGCGGGGACGGAGAAGGCGTTCGGGCCATGGCGCGGCGACTCGCGCTTTCGCCGACCATCCTCTGCCAGTGGCGAGGGCGCTATCAGGCGGAGTGTCTCGCGGGCTTGCAGACGCAACCGCGGTCGCGGCGTCCGCGTCAGATCAGCGATGCAAAGAAACGCGCGGTGGTGCGTGCGACGCTGCGCCAACCGACGACCGCGACGCATTGGAGCGCCCGCCGGCCGGCGAAACAGGTGGGGCTGAACCCGGCGACCGTTCATCGGATCTGGAAGATGTACGGATTGCGGCCGCATCGGGTCGAGACGTACAAGTTCAGTACGGATCCCGACTTCGACGCGAAGCTCGCGGACATCATCGGTCTGTATCTGGACCCGCCCGAACGGGCGCTGGTGCCTCTCGGTCAACGAGACATCGCAGATCCAGGCGCTGAATCGAACCCCACCGCTGCTTCCCATGCGGAAGCGGCTACCGGCCCGGATGACACACGACTACAGGCGAAACGGCACCACGAGTCTCTTCGCTGCGTTGGAGGTCGCCAGCGGTAAGGTTCATGGTCGATGCTTCCACCGGCACACCCATGTCGAGTTCATCGCGTTCTTGGAATCGCTCGCGCAGCGCGATCCGCGCCGCGAGCTCCATCTCATCTGCGACAACTACGGGACGCACAAGCACCCCAACGTGAAGGCGTGGATTGCGAAGCACCCGCGGTTCACGCTGCACTTTACGCCCACGAGCGCCTCGTGGCTCAATCCCGCGGAGCGTTGGTTTGCGCTCATCACGGGCCAGGCGATTCGCCGAGCGAGCTTCGATAGCGTGAAGCAGCTCGCACGCACGATCACCCGCTACCCCGCTGAATGGAATAAGGACGCGAAGCCGTTCGTCTGGACGCAATCCGAACGCGAGATCGAGCGGACGATCGGGCGTGTTTCAGAGATTTCGGAAACGGGACACTAGTTCCTTGCCGAAGCCAACGAGCTCACTCGCAGCCGCGCCTGCAACCGCCCACGCGACAGCGAAGAGCACAAGGAGTTCCGACGAAGTCGCCGGTCCGCCTGGGAGCCACGGCAACACCAGGCGCATTGCGAACACGAACACGCCTAGCCTAGTAGGCCGATGCCCCGCGCCAGCCTCCAGGCTACTTCTGCGGCAGCCATCTCTCCTTGTTGCCCGGCGTTCCATGCAACGAGCAGGATCATGGTGAGCACGACGACGATGTCCTGCACGATCAGGAAACCCACCGCGATCCTGCCGTGGAGCGAGTCGATCCCGCGTTTGTCGGTCAGGAGCTTCACGATGATGATCGTGCTGGCGAAGGCCAGTGCGACCGCGACCTAGACGGAAGCCACCCAAGCGAGGCCCAGGGCGAGGCACAGGCCGAAGCCCAGGACCGATGTGAAGAGGACCTGTTCGAGACCCGTGGCCAGCGCGACGGATCGGACACTTCGGACCAGGCGCACGTCCAGCTTCAAGCCCACCATGAACAGGAGGAGCGCGATTCCCATTCGCGCGAGGTGGTCGATCTGGTCGCGGCTCCGAACCCAGTCGAGCCCGGCCGGCCCGACCCGGATTCCGGCGACGATGTACGAGACGACCAGCGGCTGTCGCAGCCGCAGAGCAACGAATCCGATACCTGCCGCGACCAGCAGCAACGCCGGGAACTCGTAGAAAGAGCTGTCGGGCAGCGTCATGGCGAGTTGCGCGCCGCGCCCTCGCGCCCTGTTCCTGAAAGGCGCCCTTCCCTTCGTAGCCGCAAATAGTGCCGGACCGCTGTGAGAAATGGGTGGCGACGCTCGCGATCACTCAGCGAGAGCCCGATACCCTGGTGGCGCTCGAGCTTCGCGAGCATGTAGTCCTCCCAGCCATCGAAGGTCGCGATATTCTTGAACCAACGCATCCGCGCGCGCCGACGACTGCGACGCACGAAAGCCGCGACCGCCGCCTGCTCGACACGACGCGCGGCAACTGAGCCCGATCGTTTCATGAGCCCAGTCACATCGACCTGGACGGCCCCGGCCGCGACCTGCGCCGCGACGGCACGTTCGTAGACATCCCGAAAGTATTCGGCGTCTGCGTCGAACAGCTTGCGACGCCGCGCCGGGCCCTCGACTCGCTCCTCGCACCGATAGCTGAAGGCAACTCCCTCCTGCGCCAGGGCCTCTACGCTCAGGTCTGCGGTCGCCTCCGCAAGCACCCAGCCAGCACACAAAGCCACCGATCGAGCGAGGGCGTCGACGATCCGACGACGCGCGAGCTCGTCGCGGGTGAAGACCAACGCCACCCGCTTCGAGAGACGCCCGAAGAGATAGCTGTCTGGCGCCACGGATGACGTGTAGCGGTCCAGGTCCGCGGCCGAGACGAGTGAGAGCTTACAGAAGGCGCTCGCCCCGTCGCGGAGAGCAACCTCGCGGCGGTAGACACTTGGCGGCAGCACGGAGTTGAGCCGTGCATGGAGCCAGCTGCGGTGAACCCCGCGGTAGCTCTCGATGACAACGAAGAAGTCCCAGTCGCTACGAGGCCCTGCCGTCTGGTTGAAGCGCGATCCGTAGAAGACGACGCCTACAAGAGCCTCGCCCAGCTCGTTCGAGAGCTCGGTCACGAGGGCGTCTGCCACGGGGCTCGCTGCCGCAGCCGCGCCCCGCTCGACGCGCGCGACGAGCTCGGGGCTCGAGGTCGCCTCGACGAAAGTGGGGCTCATGCCAGCTCTGCGTCGCTCAAGCGGCGCTCCACCGGCGACGTAGCCACTTCTCGATTCCGACGGCGAGGTAGATCCCGAATCCAGCTCCGAGGATCACAAGCCAGGTTTCGAGGGAAAGAGGCTGCGTGTGGAATAGACGATTCATGGTCGGCGCATAGGTGAACAACAGCTGGAGTACGGTCATCGTTG
>CAMYIK010000240.1 GCA_947258365.1 uncultured Thermoleophilia bacterium
GATGCGGAGTCCACAGTGGGGCAGCCCTGATGGTTGGTCGTGAGATGATGGCTCAGTTAGCGGCGACTGTCCAAAGAGGCTGGCGATTCTGGCGTTGCTCTTCCGCTTGAGTCAGCAACGCGCATCGGCCCCTCTGCAAATCGCCTGCAAAAGCGGGCGTCGTCAGTGCCTTGGCTTTCGCCACACGTTGGACCTACCACAACCGCGGTCCGCGAGTTCCGAGCCCCTCGCGGCTCGCCAAGCCCGCGCCGCGGCGGCAACGAACGACCTCTCGGGCGCTGATGATGCGCACGCTGGTCGGGTATACGTGTCGAAGGCCATGGACCGTGGCCGACGACCGTCTATGAGGAAACCCGATGGCTCCATACGAACCGAGCCCGATAGACACCTCACAGGTGCAGCTTCCGTCGCAGCTCGAGGAGCTCGTCGAGCGGCTCGCCGAGCATGCTCACGACCATTGGGCTCAGCTAAGGATGGCCGACGGATGGACCTACGGCCCCGAGCGAGATGACGTCGCCAAGACCCATCCGGACCTCGTCCCCTATGAGCAGCTGCCGGAGGGCGAGAAGGAGTACGACCGGCGAACCGCGATGGAGACGCTTCGCGCGATAGTCGTGCTCGGCTATCGAATCTCGTAGGACGCTCGTGGCGCCGCCATGGAGTGGCGGGGCGCCCGGCGGCGGGCGCTGCAACGGACGTTTCGACTAACTCGCGGCGCCCGTACCGGCCTCCCGTTGTGCTCTAGCCTGCTTGCAGAGCCGGGCTACGAGGCGAGGTGCCGGAAGTGGATGCAGAGGCAGACGCGCCGCCCGAAGAGGGCATCGCGATCGCTCACCAGGGGAGCGGCGGCGAGGATGGCCCGACCCGTCGTTCCTTCAGCATCGAGACGGTCGACATCCAGCTGCTGGTGGCCGGCGCGCTTGCCGCGCTTCTGGTGTTGGCGATCATCATCATCGGCACCGTCGCAGCGTTCCGCGATGAGCTCGAGGCCGCCAAGGACTTCCTCTTGCCGGTCGCCGTGCCCGCGCTGACCGCCCTGATCGGCTACCTCGCCGGTCGCGACCGTGGCTCGCGCAGCAGCGCACGGCAGGTGCTCTCCGAATCAGACGACTTCTAGCCGTCTTGGCGTATAGATCGGCACGCGCTCATGCAGCGGGCTCGACGACGCCAAGCTCTTCGAGGGCCGATCTCAGCGTGCTCGCCTTGACGGCGTAGTTCTGCTGCTCGTAGCGGCCTGCGTAGTGCAGGGCGAGCGCATCGCCGGTGGCAAAGTCGATGATCGCCGAGCCCGAGTTTCCGCCCAGGGTTGAGCAGTCGTGGTTGAGATAGTCGTCATGCACGGCCATGACCTCGCCGGGGTGAAGGCGCTTAACCTCGTAGATGCCTTCGAAGATCTCGTCCATCACCTCGCGCTCGTTGCGCATGCCGTCCCAGGCCGCGTAGCCGATCGCACCGACCACCTGGTCGGCCCCGGGATCGCTTGCGGCAAGGCGTACCGGCTCGGGCAACGGGTTGTCGTCCTCGTCGCGGGAGGCCACGCGCAAGAAGGCCATGTCCGGCCCCTCGTCGTCCTCGATGTGGAGGATCTCGCGGACGGTGAACTCGCTCTCGTTGGGGCGATCGTATTCCTCGTAGAAGTCGATCCGCGCCCGCATCTGCTTGCCCACCGGGTCGCTACGAAAGGCGAAGGCGTCGTCCTTGAGCCTTCCGAAGGCGTTGGCGACGTGGCGGTTGGTGACGATCACGTTCGGCGCGACGATCCAGCCGGTGCCGACCCAAGGGTGGCGGGGGTGCCCGCGCACCTCGATGCGCCCGACGCTCGGAATCACGCGCTCGAGGTTTGCCCGCGCGCCGCCGAGGCGCTCCTGCCACAAGGGGAGCACCGGCTCCTCGATCGCGTTGTCTTGGATCAGCAGCACGGGGCGGCCGACCTTCTTGATGATCGCCTCGTAGCCGGGATCGAGCGTGCTCTCGCGGCCTTCGGCGACGCTCTCCACGGCGGGGCGCAGCGAGGAGGGGTCGACGCCGGCGCGATCAAGGGCCGAGCGGCCGGCAGAGCTGCCGAGGTGGTCCATGAGCTCGGTGACCAGCGCGTCGTCGGCGAGGATGTGGTTCAGATCTGAAGGCATGGCGTTCTCTCCATCATGAGAGGCTCTGGCGCACCGCGTCGAGCAGTATGCCCTGGTTGGCGACGGCGTCGGTGACGGTCGCGTGGTGGACGGCCACCACCTCGAGATCCGTGGTGAGCACCGGCGAGCCGGAGCTGCCCTTCTCGGTGGGGCTGCGATAGCGAAGGCGTCCCGCCTGCTCATCCACCTCGATCAGCTGGTTGTCATAGAGGGAGATCCGAAGATCCGAGCCGCCCGGATGGCCGACCACGTACAGGCGGGGCTCGTCGCCCTCGAGGTCAAAGCCCAGATCACGGGTTGTGGCTGGCGGTAGTGGACTTACGTGATTGGCTTCGAGGTCGACCTGGCAGATGCAGGCATCGAGCTCCTCGGACTCCCAAAGCACGCGGGTGATCCTCAGCTCCGGCTGGCCCTCGACGCGGGTAAGCTTGACAACCGCCTGCTCTGGGCGCATCCCGATCCCCGCGCCCTCACGGTTCACCACGTGATGGTTGGTGACCAGAACCAGCTCGGCTTCCCACGCGCCCCCGAGCTCGGATGTGGCCATGAAGAAACCTGTGCCGCTCGATTCGTCGTCGGTGTCCTTCATCACCTTGGCCACTGACGACGCGCGATCGAGCAACCGCTGGATCCAGCGCACCGCCCTGCTTGACTCATCTCCCAGCTGGGCCTGGAGCGCGATGCCCGCATCCGCGGGCGTGGCCACCTCCGGCGAGAGGGTGAGCGTGCCACCGATCCGACCGAGCTGGCCTTGCACGATCGTGAGCGCCTCGAAGCCATCGCGCGCAGGATCGTCAAGCCCCCAGACCTCGCGCAGCTGACGCTCGCTCGAGGCCAGCTCGAACACGTCGGCGTAGGGAGCGCTGATGTAACGCTCGGCCCACTCGACCGCATCCCCGCCCCGGCCGAGTGCGATGCAGGCCTCGAGTGCGGTTGCAGTCGCCCAGGTGTAGTCGCCCTCCCGCTGGTCGTAGGCCGCTACCCGCTCGAGCACGTCCTCGGCCAGCGCTCGCCAGTCGAGCTGCTCGATGCCCTCGGCGACCTGATCGACCGGGATGCCATCGCGTTCAACGTCGACTTCAGCGGTGCCGTCCTCGGGCAATACGATGTGGCGCCGTTCGGCACCACCGTGCCCGAAGCCATCGCCATCAACACCGTTACC
>CAMYIK010000241.1 GCA_947258365.1 uncultured Thermoleophilia bacterium
TGGATTGATTGGCAATGACTCTCATCTCGGCCAGCGTGACGCCGCGGTCGGTGGCGGACTGCGCGCCTCGACCGCGTGAGCGCAGCGTCGACAGTTCGTCAGGTGTCGTCTCGTCTGCCGCAATGAGGGCCGTGACGGCCTGGGCGTTGATCCGAGTTCCTCCCGTATCCGAGCGGCATCCGTTGCGGCCGCCGCGGGATGGGTCTAGTGGAGAGGCGCAAAGAGATCGGGCCAGTCCGCCCTGAAATGCAGCCCGGCCCGGTGGCCTTGGGGAGTCCTCCAGGCCAGACCTCGTGGGTCAGCGCCCCCCGACGGTGCCGTCGCGGCGCTCGTCGGCGCCGCCGATCAGCACGCCGTCTCCGACCTGGATGATCGAGAGGCCGCTAGTGAGCGCTCGGATATTGACCCGGCTTGTCCCGTTCCCGTTAATGTAGCCGTAGTCGTTGGTGAGAATACCCGCGAGAGCATCCTCATCGTAGTCGAGCGTGGTACCCGGGATCGGCTCCTCGATATCGGTGGAGCCGTTGCGGTTCAGGTAGTGCGGAACGTTAATCGCCTCCTGCGGGTCGAGCCCGAAGTCGATCACGTTGATGATCGACTGCGAGGTGTAGCCGATGATCCGCGAGCCGCCCGGCGAACCGGTGACGAGGAACACGTCGTCGTCCGCGTCGAAGACGATGGTGGGCGACATGGAACTCCTCGGCCGCTTCTCTGGCTGCACCCGATTGGCGACCAGCGTGCCGTCGGAGGTCTCCGGGAAGAAAGCGAAGTCGGTGAGCTGGTTGTTCAGCAGGAACCCGTAGCCCGGCACCATCACGCCGTTGCCGAAGCTCGACTCGATGGTCGTAGTCATCGACAGCGCGTTGCCGTAGCGGTCAACAATCGAGATGTGGCTCGTGCCGTTATCGGTGAGTGAAGGGTCGGCCGCGCTCGCCAGAGCGCCGTCGGGCACGCCAGGATCGTAGGACGTGCCGTCCATCATCGGGTCAATCAGCATGAACCGGTCGTAGAGATAAGTCTCGTCGAGCATGCCCGCGATCGGCACATTCACGAAGTCGCTGTCGCCCACATATAGATTCCGGTCGGCGAAGGCGAGGCCGCCAGCTTGGGCGACGTGATGCACCGTGTCCGGGTCGAGGGGATCGGAGCCGAGGTCGAAATTCTCGAGGATCCCGAGGATCTGCCCGACCGCGAGGCCGCCGGACGAGGGCGGACCCATGCCGCAGACGTCGTAGTCACGATAGACGATGCACACGGGCGCACGTTCTACGACCGTGTACTTCGCGAGATCCTCAACCGTCATGTCGCCGGGGATGCTGAGATCCGTCCGGACCGCGGTCGCGATGGCTTCGGCCACAGGCCCGGAATAGAAGCCATCCGCGCCCTGCTTGGCGAGGATCTTCATCAGGTCGGCGTAGTCCTTGTTCTTGACGATGGTGCCCTCTGGCTTGGCCGCGCAGTCGATCGTGTCGCCATTGGTGAAGTACTCGAAGGCCGTCGGGTCGCGGAAATACACCCGGTCCGTGCAGGTGTCGTTGAGCGCGAGTAGCCCCGAGACCTGGTCGGAGGTGCGCTCCGTGATCGCAAAGCCGCCCTGCGCCAGTGCCTTAGCGGAGTTGAAGAGTGTCTGGTACTGCAGCCGCCCGTAGCGGTCGTGCAGCGTCTCCATGAGAAGCGGAATGCCGGGCACGCCGACCGAAAGGCCACTCTGCCAGTTGGCGACGAATCCGCGAGAATTGCCTTCGTCGTCCAAGAACCGGTCAGGCTCGGCGGTCATCGGCGCCTTCTCGCGGGCGTCGAAGGTGGCCAGGTCGCCGGTATCTGCGTCGTAGTAGACCACGAAGGCGCCGCCGCCGATGCCGCTCGACTGCGGTTCGACGAGACCGAGCACTGTCTGGGCGGCGATCATGGCGTCGACCGCCGTGCCGCCTCGGTTCAGAATGCTCGCACCTGCCGCTGTCGCCAGCGGGTTCGCGGTCACAATCATCTCACGCTTCTTCTCGACCGCCACCGGCAAGGTCTGTGCGACGGCCGCCTGGATGCTGACGCTCAGGACACCGATAGTCGCAGCGCCGAGCCAGGTCAGTGTGGAAAAGGATTTCATCTACTAGACTCCCGGTGGTGGTTGTGCCGGAAGGGTAGCTCAGCGCGGGCGCAGATTGGAAGCGGATTCCATGCGGTGTTGACACTTTCTAGCAACCCCTGCGTCCTCGTGGGTCGGTAGCGCCCGTTGCAAGCGCCCGCATGGTCAGTCCGCGTGTAGGTAGAATAATCCGCCTATCCGCCCGGTGACAGTCGCTCCCCGGTTTCGTCGGCGCCAACAGGTCGGCCGTCGATCTGATCCGAGAAGTGGCCTGGAATGACAGGTTAGGGGCTGAATACCCTCCAACCATGGCTCCGCTGAGACGCCTTTCCCCGTTGCCCCTGCCCCCAGGCAGCCGCCACCGTTGCTTCGCCTTTGGCGTCGCAGTCCCGGGCGCATCGTTGGGTCACCCAACCTAGCCATACAGCCGTCCCTCGGGCGATGTCCGGCAAGGCGGCACAAGGGTGGGTTGGGGTTCGGCGGCTTTCGCAGCGATGCTGGCGACGATCCGCACCGTATCGCCGCAGGCCGGACAGGTCTCGACGGTGATGTTGAACACCCGACGCAAGTGTTGCGCTCGGCTCATCGAAGCGCGGTGTTCGATCGGTGTCGGCTCCGCCTTTTCCCCGTCGCAGCACGCTGCGCTCCGCTGCCCTGCTTGGCTGCTGTCACCCGCGCGCGGTGTGTGCTTTTCGGCGCAGACACCCAGTGGACCCGGCTCAATTTGATCAGGTTTGGACACCAAGGCTACCAACTAAGCGATGGAATCCAGCGGTTCGAATATGACGTGCGTGGTGCCGCCACGGTAAGACGTCTTAAGCCCGCAGCGCACGTTGCCGTTCGCGGTAAGCGACGAGCGCTTCTCCGAGACCGCCGGGCGGCCGATGTAAGGGCACAGCCGCTCCAGCATAGCCAGTGCCCGGCAAGTAGAAACCCCGGGGCCCTGATATTCCCATAAGTTAATGAGTTCGCCAGGCAGTGACCAACCGCACCATCCTGCACACGAAGAAATGCGGGGCTTAGCGAGAATGCAGCCAGCAACAAGTTTGTCTTCAGAGAGACGGCAAGCCGCCATTTAGAACTAAACTACGATGAACAGCCCACCGACTCCATCTGGCCGTTCGGACCCATTGAGCAGCTCCGTTGCCCGAACAATTCCGCTGGGGAGGCGAACGGGTCCTGTCGTG
>CAMYIK010000242.1 GCA_947258365.1 uncultured Thermoleophilia bacterium
TACCAAAGGGGCCATTCAGGGTCGTTGCCGTCGACCTCGATGAACGCCTGGTGGTGCTTCGGTCCGATCTCGGCAAACAGCAGCCGAACGATGTGAGCACGCGAGTCGGTGACCATCAACCGACCCTGCAAAGCAAACGACCCCGCGGGCCAGAGGCACCGCGGGGTCGCAGGTTCAGCTGTATGTCGCTGTGACTAGCTGAGGTACTTCGACGCGTCGATGTTGTGCTCTTCCATTAGCTTCTGGAAGGTCTCACGCATCTCTTCCGGGTAGTCCGGCAGACCGCCCGCGGCAACGACCTCTTCAGCGCGGGCCTTGATGGCCGGACCGAAGTCCCAGTCGTCATCCCTCATGAGGCGCTGAACCTCACGCTCGGGCCAGGAGACCACACCGGCGTCGCGACCGAACTGCTCGGCGAGCTTGTCGATCTCCGCGAAGCGACCCGCGTCGGGGCTCTGCTCCTGGATCATGCCCTTGTCCTTAAGCGCCGCATCGACGGCAGGGTCAGGCATGAGCGGGTTGCCGTAGCTGTTCTTGTGGAACAGCTTCTCGAACTTCAGGCGCGGGCGCTGACCGCCGGCCTTGGCGTCCTCGAGGGGGTAGCCGATGGCGTGGCCCCAGGTGAACTTGAGGTTCGGCGGAAGGCCGAACGCCTTCTCGACACCGCCCGGCTTACGGCCGAAGGCGATGAGAATGCTGCCGACGTCGAGACCCGTGGCGGCGAGCATCGAGTTACCGACCGCCTGACCACTCTCGAAGCGGAGCAGGATCTCGGTGCGATCGGTCGGGAAGCTCATCAGACGCGGAACGGTCTGCGTCATGGTGAACTCGTAGTTCCAACCGTGGTACTTCGTCAGCGCGCCGGAAAGAGCGAGCGAGGAAAGACCGTCGTTAGCGCGGCCGTACCAGGCGTTGAGGTTCGTCAGCCAGAACACCAGGTGCGAGCACTGGTTGATGATCTGGACGTTGAAGCCCGAGACGCACTCCTCGATCTCGTCCCAGAGCTCACAGGTCTCTTTCTCGACGACGATCGCTTCGGTCGCGTTGATGTTGCCCTGACATGAGGCAAGACGACCGGCCTGGAGGATGGTCTGGATCTTCCAGTCCTCGACCTTTTTCTCAGGGTCGAAGTAGCGGATGCTCCGACGATTCCCAATGGTCTGCAAGATTGATGTGTCAGGAATGTCAGCCGCAGAAACGGACATTTAGCCCCCTTGTCATGAACTGCCAGCAGTTTCGAGTACTCGGGCACGAGTAGACCCCGTGCCGCCGGCCGCGAGCCTACATGGGACAGACGGTTTGTGACACCCGTTGCGAGCGGGAATGTGACGCTGATGCGCGATGTGGGACGATCGCCCCGGCCCAAGCCGTATTTCAGCCGGTATTCTCCTTCGCATGCCAAAACTGCTTTTCATCACCGCGCCTACGCCTGAGGTGCTCTTCAAATCGGGCAAGCTCGAGGGGAAGGTCCGCTTCCCTGGTTCCGACGCTGCCGTTGAGGAACTCACGGGCAAGGGTTGGGAAATCGAGACCATCGGGCCCGACTGGCCCGGACCTCTCCGCAAGGCTGAGGAATGGAAGCCCGACGCGATTCTCGTCGCGACCTTCAAGCGCATCCCGATCGCCAGTGATGCGGCGTCAATGATCGACCGCATGCAAGACGCGCCGGTCTACACCGTTGGTGTGACCCAGAAGGACGAAGGCTTCCGCTCGATGGCCCCCGAGGTCAACGTGCTGAAGAACATCGGGGAACTGCCCGACCCCAGCTAGTCGATTAGTCCGCCGCTTCGGCGTCCAGATAGACCAGCGTCGCACCGTCGCCGCCCTCATTGGGTGGCGCGGTTTCGATGCGTTCCACAAGCGGGTGGCGCTCCATCTCTTCCCTGATGGCTTTGCGGAGAGCGCCCGTGCCTTTGCCGTGGATCACTCTCACCCGGGCCAGGCCCTGAACGGCCGCCTGGTCCACGTGATCGCGGGTCGCAAGCTGTGCCTCGTCGGCGCGCTGACCGCGTAGATCGATCTCGTTGGTGCCGGTGCGCTTGGTCGGCCGCTCGATGCGCGGTGGCGGGGTATTCACGATTGGCGCGGGCGAGCCGTCCAGCGCGAGGCGGGCCATCGGTATGCGCACGCGCCCACCACGTTGGGCCTGCAGCACGGCTACGTCACCCTCGATCGCGGCGACTGTCCCTCGCATGCCAAGGGCGGAGTCGATGACCCGATCCCCGACCGCCACAACGGTTCGCGTGCCCGACTTCTGCGCTGCGGCCAGAGCCGCCCGCGCGGTGGCCGCCGCCGAGTCGGCCTCGCCCAAGCGGCGATCCCGTTCCGCCTCATGTTCGGTCCCGCGATCGGCCTGGCGTTTCCCCTCTTGCTTCCGGGCAGCCGAGATCTCCTTGCGCAGGGCAGCCAACGCTCCCGACGCAGCGGCGAGTTCCTGCTCTGCCTCCTGGCGCGCGGCCTGCCGCTCGGCCTCGGCGGCGGCGCGGTTCTTGGCGATGCGCTCTTCAAGATCCTCCGCCCGACGCTCTGCCTTGCGGGTGACCTCCTCCGCCTTCTCGCGCTCGGCCGCGGCGCGGGCCAGTTCATCCTTGGCCTGCACGCGAGCAGACTCGGCGTCCTCAAGCAGACGCTCGGTCTCCCGCCTTGTCGGAGCTACCAAGTCCTTGGCGCGGCCGATGATGCTCCGCGGCAGCCCCAGGCGGTTGGCCACAGTCAGAGCATGGCTCGCACCAGGCTCGCCGACACGGAACTCGTAGGTCGGATCCAGCGTTCGTGGGTCGACTCCGACCGCCGCGTTCGCGACACCGTCGTGCTCGGCCGCCCACTCTTTGACCTCGGCGTGATGGGTCGTCGCCACCACCCGCGAGCCGCGGTCAACCAGCGACTCGAGCACCGCCCGGGCCAGGGCTGAGCCTTCGACCGGGTCGGTCCCTGAGGCAACTTCGTCCAGCAACGCCAGCGAGCGGTCCGTCGCCTGGTCGATCACCTGACGAAGGCGTGCGACATGTCCGGAAAAAGTGGAGAGGCTTCGCGCAATCGACTGCTCGTCGCCGATGTCGGCCAGCACCGTGTCAAACACCGGCAGTTCGGCTTTCTTGGCGGGCACGCGCAGGCCGCACTGATGAACCAGCGCGGCAAGACCAAGCGTCTTGAGCGCCACGGTCTTCCCGCCCGTGTTCGGTCCCGAGACGATCAACGCGCGTAGCTCACCAAAGTCGATGTCGATTGGTACCGCGCTCTCCCGATCCAAAATCGGGTG
>CAMYIK010000243.1 GCA_947258365.1 uncultured Thermoleophilia bacterium
GCGGAGAACCGGGTTGCGAAAATTGAGCCCGCTGCCGGCACGTGGCCCCCGACAAACGACGCAATCGTGGTGGAACGGTCGTCGGTCGATGAGCTGGGCGCGGGGGTCGGCGACACGGTCTCAATCAACCTGCCCGGCAAGACGCCGGTCGATCTACCAGTCAACGGGACCGCCTTTGACGTCTACGAAGTTACACCCACACTCGGTGGTCCGGCACGCGCCTATCTGTCGATGGCGACGATGGCCAAGCTCACAGGCTCGAGACTCCTCAACTCGCTCTACATCCGAGCCTCCGATGATCCGTTGGATCGCAATCAGGCGATCGGGATGACCACCGCGGTTCGCGATGGCGTGCTCGAACCGGCCAACGTTGCTATCGAGTCGAGCGCCATTCAAGAGCCGAGTGAGCACCGGGCCAACAACGCCATAGCATCCGTCGTCTCCATCATGCGGCTGCTGTCGCTGCTTGCGCTCGTGATTGCCGTCGCCCTGGTGATCAACACGGTGTCCGCGCTTTTGGCGCAACAGCGACGCCAGGTCGGAGTGATGAAGGCAATCGGCGGCACATCGGGACAGCTGACCACTCAATACCTCGCCTACGTGCTGCTCTTATCCCTGGGCGCCCTCATCGTGGCGATTCCGCTCTCAGTGCTGACCGGTCGGTTCCTCGCCGGCTTCATTGCCGACCTGGCCAATTTCGATCTCGAGCCGCTGGCTATCCCGTGGGCGACCATCGTGATTGAAATCGTGATCGCCACGCTGCTTCCCATCGCCGCGGTGATCCTCTCGGTCCGCCGGGCCTCGCGCGTCACAGTCCAAGAGGCAATCTCCGACCGGGGAATCACGACACCCGCGCGCCGAGGACGGGCCGTCCTGCCCTTCGCCCGACCGACCGTGCTTGCCTATCGAAACGCCGTGCGAAACCGCTCCCGGCTTGTACTCACCGTGCTGACCATCGCCGTGAGCGGCGCTGTTCTTGTCGGCGTTCTCAGCACCGGTCAAGCGCTCTCGCGCCTCGGTGATGACGTTGCCGGCTACTGGTCATATGACGTCGAGCTCGCACTCACCGAAACCACCGAACTCAAGACGGCCGCTGCGGTCCTGGAGAAGGATCAGGCGGTCGAAGGAGTCGAAGGCTGGTTCGAAAAGCAGGCGTTCCGCATCCGTCCGGATGGGACGGAGAACGAGAATGTCAGCCTCATCGCGGCACCGACCGGCTCGCCGTCAATCGACCCAACCCTGATTGAAGGTAGGTGGTTCGAGGCGGCCGACGACCATCCAATCGTGGTCAACTCTCACTTCGCCGATGAGGAATCCGATGTCGGCGTCGGTGACCAGGTGGTACTCGACATCGAGGGGGCCCGCCGCGAGTGGCGAATCGTCGGTGTTTCGACCACCACCCTGGTCGGCCCTGTCGTCTACGTGCCAACCGAGGATCTGGCGGCCGAGCTCGGCGAGGTCGGGCAGACGAACTTCCTGGCCGTGCGACTCGCACCGGGCGCCGATCAGGCTGCAGTCGCCGACCGCATTGAGGCGACCGCTCGCGACGCGGGGATTCCGGTCGGCGTGGTCCAAACCAACTCTGATCGCCGGGACTTGGTCAACAATCTCTTCGTTCTCGTCGTTGTTCTCCTGCTGGCGGTCGGAGCCATCCTGGCGATCGTGGCCGCGATCGGAGTGGCCGGCACAATGACTCTCGGAGTCATCGAACAGACCCGAGAGGTCGGGGTGATCCGCACACTCGGGGCATCGGGTTGGGCCGTCACGCGCCTGCTGCTACTTCAAGGGCTCGCCATCGCCGCGGCCGGATGCGTGCTCGGGATTGCCCTCTCCTTCGTGGTGGACTTCTTGTTGCGCGAGGTGATCGGCAGCAGTCTGCTCGCGGCGTCGCTACCGGCCAGCCTCTCGTGGGTCGGCATCGCCGTCTGGATTCCCATCGCGCTTGTCATCGGCGCGCTCGGCGCAACCCGCCCCGCGCGAGTCGCAGCCAAGCTCACCATCCGTGACACGCTCGCTTACGAATAGACGACTCATGGTCAGTCCACGACGAGGCGGCATCTGCCGCAGCAAAATGCCACCGCCACCTCACAACGCGAGGTTGTTGTCAGCTCGTAGTCGTCCGACGCTCCCAAACCAACAGACAGCAAACGGCGTCTGGTCGACGACGTTGGGGTTCAACTTGAGTCACACTTCCTTGTGTCGGCCTATCTTGGAGGAAGCCTCAGGCTTTGAAGAATGTCGAACAAGCCGATTTGCAGGGGGTGTGGGTTCAACTTCAATCCCACAAGGCCCGCCAGAAGCCGAACGTTCGAACCCTGGCCAGTGAAGATCTGGTCGGGGACCTCTTCGTTTCCGGCTCCGGTAGGCACTTCTTCGTGTGCCTCGCGCTCAGCCAAGACTCGCTCGATCGCCGCGCCCATCTCCTCCGCGTCTCCCCAGCCGTTTCGGCGCCGGAGATAGTGCTTTGGCCCCGTTGAGCCTTCCTTTGCCTCGGCCTGGTCGGTCAGCTCCATCAGCTCACCGAACGGAGTCGCCAGGTGTCCGGTCGGCACGTCCTCGTCCTCCACGAGGATCTGCTCGAAGACGGCCGGATTCAGTCAACGCTGGACGTGCTTGGGCGCAGCCTGGTAGTGCGGTGCCTGCTCCGGATCGACCTTGATGCTTCGGATCTCCCGACCTCGACCCGCTCAGTCACGTTCAGGTAGCCAAGGGGCGCACTGGTTGGCGCGCCGCCGAGGCGCACGCACCACGCGTCCTCGTGCTGACCACCTTCGGGCACGACGACTACGTCTTCGACGCCCTTCGGGCCGGGGCGAGCGGCTTTCTTCTCAAGCGGGCCACACCGGAGGAGCTGATCGCCGCCGTGCACGCCACGGCGGCCGGCGACCCCGCTTGCCCGTGAGATCGTTGGCACGGTCGTCGCCCACGTCGCCCAGTCAGGGCCGGAGCTCGCCCCCGGCACCGGGTTCGCTCAGTTGACGCCCGGCGAGCGCGAGGTGCTGCAGCTGCTCGCTCGTGGGCACACCAACGCGGAGATCGCCGAGCGGCTGGTGATCGAGCCCTCCACGGTGAAGAGCCACGTCACGGCGATTCTGGCCAAGCTCGGGCTTCGTGACCGCGTCCAGGCGGTCATCTACGCCTACGAGAACGGCGTGGTTGCGCCCGGGGCCTGACCTGCCGCGATCGCGCGGGATGCCTTGACGGGTGCCATGGCGAGATGCTCCGCGCCCACTTGGCGGGCGAGCTC
>CAMYIK010000244.1 GCA_947258365.1 uncultured Thermoleophilia bacterium
GCCGGTCGCGCTCAGGTTGCTGAGCGCTTCAGCCTGGACCGAACGATTTCCTCTTACGAGGAACTCTTCACCGAACTGTCGGGCGAGTAGGGACTCAGATCAGGAAGCGCCGGAGGCGGTTGGGGCCTCCGGATCGCGGGCGTTGCTTCCCGCGCCCGCGCTTGATGGCTCCTGAGGGTCACGAGCGGAGCTGCCGGCCCCTGAGGACTGCGGTGTATCGGGGTCGCCACTCGACGCTGAGGCACCTGCGGGAGGCGGGGGATTGCGCTCGCCGAGTCCACTCGGGAGGTTTGCCGGTCCCTTCGGGCTGCCATCGACGGAAGCGGGCGCTGCACTCGAGGTGCCGGCGGACGGTCCGCTGGAGCTCGAACTGCCGGACGACGTGGAACTCGGCGCGGACGCCGTGCCTGCTGAGGATGCCGGAGGCGAAGAAGTGGCGGGTGCTCGAGCAGGCGCGTCCGAGCCCGAGGGCGCCGAAGCCTTTGTCTCAGAGCCGGACGCCTTCTTTTCGGAGTCGTCTGCTTCGGCAACGCCGGACTCCGGCTCGCGAGTCGCGTCGAGATCGTCGGCGCTCGAGCCGGCCGAAGCACCGGAGTCCGTACTGTCATCGCTGCCGGCCTGCTCGGGGCCCGTCTCATCCAGATCGGCGGGAGCATCGGCGGCGCCCTCGAGCTCAGGACTTGCGGGGACGGCCTCCAGAGCGGCGTTCGCCGTGATGGCGTCGCGGCCGGTCGCGTTGTCGTTGTAGACCGCGTACGACATACCGCCGGCGGCGAGTACGACCGCCGCGCCGGCAACCAGCGCGGGTGACATACGGCGACGCTTGGGATCGTCGGAACTCATGTGATCCTCCGTGGAGACAGTCCGACCGGGAGTCTAAGTCGGTCCAGCTGCGGCGTCAGCTCCAGCTGCAACAGGGCTTTCGGGATCCGGTGCGGAGCTTCCAGCTCCCGTAGGAACCGGTGCTTCTGGGTCGATCGCCGTGCTGCCCGCCCCGGCGGGGATCGGCGCCTCCGGATCGCTGAGCGTGCTGGTCGCGCCGACGGTGGGGGTAGGTGGTGTCGGGCTCGGCACCGTTGGTGCCGGGGGGCGCGGTGGCGCCGGACCGGGTGAGGCAATGCCGGTAACGGCCCCGACGCCTTCTGTCGACGGCGGCTCGGCTGAGATCTGGGTGATCGGGCGCGTAGGCACCTTGGGGTGGGCCTTGGGCGTCTGCGGCTTTGACTCCTCGCCCTGTGCATCATCAGACGCGGAGGGCGTCTGCGCCGATGTACCCGCATTCGTCGGATCGCGGGTTCCTGCCTCCGCCTCGTCGCTTTGGTCGTCGGCTCCGTCGTCCGGCGTCTGGGCATCGGTTCCTGTGGTGCCCTCACGCTCGCCCGGTTCCTCCGTCGTCGACAGGAAGCCCTGGCTCGCCGCGAACGGGACCACCGCGAGGGTGAGTCCGAGCGCGAGCAAGAGGACTAGTCGCGCGGAGAGGGGGGTGCGGGGGAGGTCGTGGAGCATCTGCCGGGCGCGAACGCCTGCCGACAGGGTGACTCGACTGGGGGCCAGTGTTCAACACGAACATCCAGTTCCGCGATTTGGTGCTCCTAAACCCCCGACAGGCTCGATCCGCCGCCGCGATTGCAACACTTCCCGTGTGAATCGCGTCCTCGTCGCGGTGCTCGCCCTCGCCCTGCTGGGCGTCGCAGCCGCCGCCTCACTCTTCGTGCTTCGGGACTCGGGTTCTGACGACGACAAAGACACCGCCGCAAGCCCACCTCCAACGACCCTGAGCGTCCCGGGCGACTACATCTGGCGAGGTGACTTCGAAACCGGCGATCACTCGCAATGGGGCGGCGTCCAGACGGTCGATCCCGATCGAATCCGGATCGTCGAGCAACCGGTGAGCGAGGGGAAATACGCCACGCGCTTCGAGGTGCGCCCTGGCGAGGACCCGCTTGGGAACTTCGGCGATCGCGCGGAGCTCCAGGCAGGTCGGGTGGTTCGTGAGGGCGATGCGCGCTGGTACGAGTGGCGGACGCTCTTTCCCCGCGACTATCCTGTCGAGGACCAAAAGGTGTGGCAGGTCATCGCGCAGTGGCACTCCACGATGGACGGCGTGCCGCCGGTTTCCATTGAGGTCTCAGGCGACACCATTCGGCTACTCACGAGCCGTCATGATGCGGCCGGGAATCGGCTTCAGCCCTTCGTGACCGAGCACTGGCGCGCTCCGCTCGCGCGCGGAAAATGGCAGACCTTCCGGGCACGAATCGTCTGGTCGGGCAGTGACGAGCGTGGGTCGATCGCCTTGTGGCACAACGGCGAGCAGGTGCTCAAGCGAACCAACGTGCGCACCATGTATCCGGGCTCGCCGAACTTCTTCAAGCAAGGCCTCTACCGCTGCGCTTGCACCGACTCGACGGCAGTCATCTACCACGACGGCCTAGTGGTGACCGACGCGGCTTAGGCACCAATCGACCGCTCCCGGGGAGGCATGATGTCGTCAGAGGACCTTGCTTCACGAGCAGGCTACGGCCTCCGTACGCATCACTTACGAACGTAAGGCGCGGGTCTAGGCATCGCTGAGATCGCACCCGATGCGGGTGCGTACTGGCACGTGCAACTCTGGATCGACGGCAAGCAAGAGCTCGCCAAGACCCAGGTGCGCACCACCTACCCCGGCTTGGGCAACTGCTTCAAGCAGGGCTTCTGCCGCTGCGCCTGTACGAACTCGACGGTCGTGATCCATCACGATCGCCTCGTGATCAACCAGGTCGGCTAGCCGGGGAGCGGGGATCTGCCGGTCGGCGGGGCCCTGCTCTAACAGGCTCATCACAGGTGGCTCGGCTGATTACTCAGCCTTTACGGCCGCCTGGCTGGGGTCCCGGCGTTTTCGGGCTCAATCAGGCCTAACTGCCCTTACCACCCGGCTCCTGCCCGTCCGTCTAGGTGTAAGCGGTTGGTAAGTCGCGAGGCTGTTCTGGGGCCCATCACGACGTTACGCCTGCTCAGAGCCGGATCGGCGCGAATCGGTGTGCAAACGTGGCGACCGCCGTCACACGGAGGCTCTCGCGATCACCCCCCCGCACCGGGACGCCGCACGGAATCGAACGCTCTCAATCCCCAGAGGTGCTTTCACATGAATCGTAAGTCTGTGAGCCGTATTGCCCTTACCGGTCTTGCTGGTTTGGCTGCCGCGGCCGCTCTCGGCGGTTTGGCTCAGGAGGCCAGCGCCGGGAAACGCGTCG
>CAMYIK010000245.1 GCA_947258365.1 uncultured Thermoleophilia bacterium
CGGTAGCGAGTCGCGGTGGTCGCGGCAGGTCGACGCGCCAATAGGGACGGCGCGGCGGATATGTCAGGAGTGTCCGCCAAACTCTTGCCGGAGCACCTCCCAACTCGACCCGAGCCGCCTCATCATCTCCTTGAAGTCCGCCTGTTCGCGTATCGAGTCGAAGTGGGGATCGACCGAGAAAGCCGGGTAGTTCGGCATTCCCGTTCGCGCCGCCCGGTCCAGCTCCTTCACTGCTCGCGCTCCATCGCCCAAGGTCGCGTAGGCCGCTGCCACGTAGTGGTAGGTGTGGTGCCCGTGCGAGACCGATTTCTGTTGTTCGAGCGCAGCCTCGAGGAATGGCTCGGACCGTTCTCGCTCGCCTCGTTTTGCCCAGAGCAGACCCTCCAATGCCATGAGAAGCGCGTCCTCGCCAACGATTGCCTTGGCCGAGCGAATCGCGCCTTCTGCCCTCTCGAGCCTGTCGAGATAGACCAGGGGAATCGGATACAACAGATGGCCCCATGGCGACGCCGCATCCTGCGCAATGCCCTTCTCCATGTACTCGAGAAAACTCTCGGTGTCTCCCATCCACCCAAGGGTCTCGCCCTTGACGATCATGCACATCAAGTCCTCGGGCTGGAACTCCATGGCCTCGTTGACGATGGCGAGTGCCTCCTCGTGTAACCCGACGTGGGTCAGCACCACCGAACGCCACAAAGGCGCATCGTAGGGATGCGCAGGGTGCCCACATGCCTTGGTGAGGTCCCGCAGTGCCTCGGCGTTCTGGAAGCCGTGATGAGGGGACCACAGCATGCGGCCCCTGGCGGTCCAGGCATCGGGGTCGGCCGGGTCCAGCGTCAAGGCTCTCTCAATGGCTTCCTCGGCTTGCTCGAACCATGTCGGCGCTGGATCGAAGAGAGCTCCCATGCCCACCAGGGCCCCCGAAAGCCGTGCCCAACCGTTGGAGAAAGCCGGGTCGAGCGCCACTGCCGAGCGCAGCAATTCGATGGCCCGACTCGTATCCCCGGCGGTCCAGCGAAGGAGATGCTCGCTGGCCCGAAGATACTCCTCGTAGGCACGTGGGTCGGCTGTCGGAGGTTCCGCCGCCGATCCTCCAGATCGAACACCCAGGCCACTGCTCAGCGTCTCCGCTACTTGATCCTGAAGACCGAAGAGATCATCCAGAGTTCCGTCGAGCTTCACGGAGAGGATGGTGGAGTCGCCCGGCGCGTCCCAGGCCTGGACCTGCACCCGCACGTTCGCCCCGAGCCTCTGGATACTCCCCCCGACTACGACTGCAACCTTGAGATCCCGGGCCACTTCCATAGGATCGAAGGCCTGATTCGCGTACCGCACAACAGCGCTGGTGGGACGGAGCAGGAGCTCGGGGATCAAGCTGAGATCGTGCGAAACGGCTTCCGCAAGGGCCAGGCTGAGGAACTCGTACTCGTCTCCACCGGACAGCATCTTGAAGGGAAGGACGACCACAGTGCGCCGCCCTTCGATCTCTACCACGGGTGGCCGCGGATACTCTCCAGTGACACGATCCCGCTGCAAGCGCTTGAGATCCGCGTGGAGCTCCACAGCGCTCTGGTAGCGGAGGGTCCTGTCCTTCTCCAGCGCCTTGTTGAGGATGCGCTCGAGCTCCGCCGGGACCTGCGAGTTGAGCTCGACCGGCGCGGTCGGCGGCCGGTTGAGGATCGCGTCGAACACGGCGGCAGCGGTGCCGCCCGCGAAGGCACGGCGCCCGGTGACCATCTCGTAGAGCACGGCGCCCAGGGAGAAGACGTCCGTTCGGTGGTCGAGCTCTTTGCCCAGAGACTGCTCGGGCGACATGTAGCACACCGTTCCCATTACAGTCCCCGGTGTGGTCATGGCCAGTGCCGTTCGAGTCGCGTCGTCGTCGCCGGGCTCGAATGCCGGGCCAGCCGCGAGCTTGGCCAGACCGAAGTCCAGTATCTTGGCGCGTTGGGCGGCCGATTTCTCCCCCACCACGAAGATGTTGGCCGGTTTGATGTCGCGGTGAATGATCCCCTTGGCGTGCGCGGTGGCAAGCGCGTCGGCGATCTCGATCGCGAGCTCGACTGCGATCTCGACCTCCATCGGTGTTCCACCGATGTGCTGGTCCAGGGGGTGGCCCTCCAGCAGCTCCATGACGATGAATCGCCGTTCCGCCCACTCGCCTATATCGTAAATCGAACAGATGTTCGGGTGGTTGAGGGCCGAGGCGGCGCGCGCCTCGCGCAGGTGGCGGTCCACGGCCTCGGCGTCCCCAGTGCTCTCCTCGGGAACGAACTTGAGCGCGACATGGCGCTGCAGGCGCGTGTCCTCCGCCTTCCAGACAACGCCCATCCCGCCTTCGCCGATCTTCTCGATCAGGCGGTAGTGCAGCACTTGTTGTCCGGGTCGAATCGCCACTTCACTCGCTTCGGCGACAGATCACTTGCGTGAAGCCAGCTCGATCAACACGATATCGGAGTCGTCCCTCAACCGATCGAAGACGATCCGATTAGCGTCCGGTGTGATGTCGAAGGTGCGCATCGTGGCCGGCGAATCGAGCCGGGTCAGCGCACGACTCTGCATCGTGGCGAGGTCGAGCAGCCAGAAATCCTGAGCAGGCCCCTGGCCCTGCATGTAGACCAGTCCAGTGCCATCCGGCAAGAACCGGGCGCGCTGCCCGAATCGGAACACCTCTATCTCCGGCAGATCCACCGGGTCTCCGTTGGGGCGCACGGCCAGCAGTGGCGAGACCACATTGACCTGCGCGCCGGTGTAGACGATCATCCTCCCGTCGGGCGACCAAACGGGATTCGTAGCCTCGCCGTCTACGATCCGCTCCGGTGCACCGCCATCCACCGGTACCTTGAACAGGCCCCCGACGCCCCCTTCATAGCCCCCGGTGACAACCCACTGCCCGTCCGGCGACCACGCGGCCGCGCCTCGGGCATCTACGCTCTCCGTCAGCAACTCGAGTTGGGTGCCGTCGGCTCTCAGAGTGTGAAGCCACCAACCCTCGTCCCTCCGAAGCAACAAAACAACCGATTCGCCGTCGGGGGAGACCGCCGCCGGCTCCAGCAGCGCCGTCTCGCTTCCCCGCCAGATCTCCGCAACCTTACCGTCCCCGTAGCGCCACAATCCGTCACCGCTTCCTCTCGAGGAGAGGTAAAACAGCGACGAGCCGCCGAAACGCGGGGCCAAGGCACGAGTCGTCGACAGGTCGGCAAACGGTGT
>CAMYIK010000246.1 GCA_947258365.1 uncultured Thermoleophilia bacterium
GACGTCTCGGCCGCCGCGGCGGAAGACGGTGTACGTGCCGAGGGCCCCGGCCTCCGACTCCGACCGCTCCCAGCCGAAGGCCTCGCTGTAGAAACGCCCACTCCGCTCCGGGTCCTCCGTGATCAGTTCGTTCCAGATAAACGTGCCCTCATCGCTCATGGCGAGTCCTCCGTCGTGATGGTGATGTGGCGGGGCTCGAGTCCGAAGTAGACCCCGATGCGGCGCACTTCCTCATCGAGTGCCGAGACGAGCCACTCGCGTGGCGGGTCGAAAAGCGCGATCTTGAGGTCGATGACACGATGATGGCGACGGTATCGCCAGGTGCCGCGGATGCGCCCATCGCAAAGCACCACGGCCTCGACTCTCCCCCCCGACCGCCAAACCGCGGTGCGCCTTTCGGGGTCGATGAGCCAGTCCTTCTTCTTGTGTGCCAGTAGGAGCGGTTCATACTTTCCGAGCAACCTCACGCACGGTTCGAGGGCCTGCCGCTGGCCTATTAGCCCATCCAGATCTGCTGTCAAGAGCCACATCACGGCGCCGTTGATCTCGACTTGGTCGACATCACGCTCGCAAGTGGCGAGCCAGCTTCGCGCCTTGACGAGACTGATGCCCGCCCAATAGGAGAGATCCTCGGCCGTGGCGGGACCATAGGTAGCGAGATATCGGCGCACGATCGCTGCCTCGGCTTCCTCAGGCGCCACGGACTGCCATTTATTGTCCGGAAGCCAGCGATCGTGGTGGGCGAACCGGGACGAGCCGGCCACCGTCTCCACGTGGCAAACCGGCGCGCGCCGTTCGATCGTTAGGCAGAGATCGCCCCAGCCGGCTGACCAGCCCGAGAGGTCGAGCTCGGCAAGCCTAAGATCAGCAGCCTTCAGATCGTCGTATCCGAACGAGTCCCGGTGTCGCGAACCCTCAATGAACGCATCGAGTCGCCGACGAAACGTGGCCAGGTCGACGCCCCGTTTCGTGATGGCCCGCTCGAAGGGTGTCTCGTCAGCGCCGAAGCCCACGAAGACAGTAGGCCAGTCGCGCGACGGGTAGAGGTGGAGCGTGTTTCGCTGGGCCCAGAGTTTCACCAATGACCTCCGCCGGTAGAGGCGATCGGAGATGTCGAGGTGCGTCACCGTCGGGCAGCGCGCCGAGACGGACAGACCGGCGGCGGCCAGATCCTGCGCCTGGAGCCCGAGAAGCGCATGGGCGACGGACTCTGGGGAATCAAGACCGCCCAGGAGGCCCGACCTCTTCTGTCGAAAGAGCACGGCGCTCGCCAAACTGACGGTTGTCGCGCCGCGCCCGCGACGGAGCGCACCGTGCTCGGGCACCTAGGCCGCCTCCGCCACAATCCGCGCGACCGTCTGATGGCTCATTCCCGCCGCCTCGCCGATCCGGCGCAACGACAGGTCGGCACCGGCCGCTCCGCGGATGCACCCGTGAAGAGCGGTCTCGGCGCTTCTGAGCCGTTACCAATCCGCCGAAGGACGTCCTCCTGGGCGACACTCAGCTGGTACCTGTGGTCGGTCATCGGCTAAGTAAGCCTAGAACTGCCTGCGTCGCTGACAAGGGGGTTCCAACTTGACCCAGATCTTCGAATGGAAGAGAGCGCCGCCGAAAAAGGTTCGGTTACCAGGGTGTGGTGGCAGTTATCCACCGATCAGCGGGCTTAGTGGGATGGACGTTGAACCCAAACCTGCAGCAAATAGCGGTGTTCAGCATCCCGAAAAACCTGAGGCGCCTTAGGAGCCGGTCGACGCGAGGAAGTGGGGACCGAAGTTGACCCCGGCGAGGCCTCTCGCTTCGAGGCCGTGTTCTGTGTATCAGCTGCTCCAGTTCGCAGCTGACTCGGGGTCTTGGGATCTGCTGCCTCGATCCAGCCTCCTCTTTCACGCGGCGATCACTCGTCGCCGCGCTCGGGCGAGTTGAGATCGACGTGTAGTGAGGTGATGTTGGCGACGACCTTCCGGGCCCGAGCCCCGACCTCGTCCAGCAGGGCCTCGATGTCGGCCGTCTCGAGCTCGTCGGCGAGATCAAGGTCGATGTCGACGTCGACGTGATCGGTGCCTGCGTGCAGTGCCGTCAGTCGGTTGACCGCGTCGACTCCCGGTGTGGCCAGAATGGCCTGACGGAGGAGATCGAGCTCGTCCTCCGGCAGCGAGCGCCCGGTAATGAGCTCCCGCGCCTGACTGATGAGCACGATTGACCCTCCCGTCATCATCACCGCGGCAGCGATTGCGCCGGCCGCATCGAACCTCACCTCGCCCGTCACCTGATACAGGAGCAGGGCCATCAGGCCGATCACGCTCGTCGTCGTGCCGATGGCATCGCGCAGGAGCGCGCCCTTCACAAGTGGTTGACCGCCACTTCGGAGAGCGACCCGGAGCGAACCCTCACGGCCCGTGAGGTGGCGAACGCTCAAAGCCACCGCGTAGCCGTTCGTGCCGATCGCGAGCACGAGGACTCCGATCGCGAGCGGTGAGTTGGAGAGGTCGCCTGGATTGGTGATCTGGTGGAATCCGCGCCACGCCGAGAGCCCGGCGCCGATCAGCAGCATCGCCATCGCCGACAGCAGCGCCCAGAAGAAGGCCTCGCGACGATGGCCCTGGGGGTGCTGGGCATCGACGGGCCGGGCTGAGCGACGGTCGCCCACGACCAATAGACCCGACCCGACCGAGTCGGCGAGCCCCTGCGCCATCTCAGCGAAGATGACGGCGCTTCCGGTGATCACCGCCACGACGAGGTTGGTCACTACATCGAGCAGGTCGATCAAGAACGATACGAACACAACGCGGCGCCGCGACGGAACGCGGTGTGGGTGTGCGCCTCTCATGGCTCAAGTAGCAGACTGATCGTGGAGGCTGGGTCCGGGGACCGTTGTGGGTGCGGTTCTCGTTGCGGAAACGCCGCGACTGCATACGGTGGGCGCGCGGAGGGCCCGCCCGTAGGGCGTCTTGGAGGCTTGCCGGCACCACATCGAGGAGGCTGAGATGCCGATGACGGTAGGGGTTCACCGAGGCGCGATGTCGACAGACCGAGCGGTCACGCCGATGTCTGCGCCGTCGCGGGGCCCGCGATGAGCGCCCCGGACGCCATGGCGATCGTCCAGCGGGCCGGCGGGTTCATGGTGGGCGGGTTCACCGGCCCTGGGGCGGATCTATTCGCCGACGACTTCGTGTTCCACTACTTCAACACCCGGCTGCCGGAGTTCGCCG
>CAMYIK010000247.1 GCA_947258365.1 uncultured Thermoleophilia bacterium
CGAAGAATCGCTCGGCCGAGACGCAAATTTGCCCGCAGTTCATGTAGGCGGAAAACGCCGCGCCGCGCGCGACCACGTCGAGCGGCGCCGACGGCATGACGATGAACGGATCGTTGCCCGAGGTTTCGATCAAGGTCGGCTTCATCATTTCGCCGCACTTGGCGGCAATCCGGCGGTGGTGACGCGCAGCGGCGTGCCGGCCGAGCTCTTCAGGCCGGTGGAATCGGCATTCGTCAGGTTGCCAGAGGCTCAGCGTCGCGGTGACGCTGGAAGCTCCGACTCGCGATCGCGTTCGCAATGTTGAATCCGCGCGGCGCCTCGATCGTGCGCTCCTGGCGCGTCTGGCCCCGTGGGACCATGGGCCTTCGGGTTTTTGGGTTCATGGGCCTAGGGTCTCGCAAGCCCACAGGTCCACGGGACCGAGGGCCCTTGGCCCCGAGGCCCCATGGTCTCCTGCGCCCGCAGACCGGTGGTCGGAACGATCGGGAGCGGCGGGGCAGGGGAGGGCGCGCGGCGGTCGGGTGCGTACGAGAACGGGTCCGGCTCGAATCGTTACGCTCGCCGTCGCCCACCGCGCGCGTCGGCCTTCGCCGCTTCCGCCGCGGCGCGCTGGTGTTGTGGGGGATCGAGGTCGCTCTCCCCAGGTGAGCGACTGGTGCCACTCTCCCACTCAGAGTCGAGCGCACGAGTCGTCATGTCAGTACTCCTCCGGTAGGAGCACGGTCGTGAGCGAGCGATCCGCTTCGGTGATGATCTAGAAGCGCACGCCTCCGCGCGTCGTGTATGAAGAGAGGAGCCGCGTCCGCTCGTTCACGGTGTCCTCGTTCGCCTCGGCGTCCTCCGAGCAGACGTTCCCCCAGTCCCACGCCACGTGACGCCCGAGCGCTCGCAGCATCTCGCCGTTCGACACGCGCTCGCGCGCGCCGGGTGTGCTCACTAGCTTGCCGATCCGGAACTTCGCCTTTGCCATGGTCGCCTCCTTGATTGATCGTTCGTACTGGCCGGCCGCCTCGCGGCCAGACCCCGCCTCTGGCCGCTCGCAGCCATCCGCCGCATCCGAAGGAGGCGGGGTCAAGGACGCCGGAGGCGAGCGAAGCGGTGCCTTGACCCCGCCGGCGGACGCGGCACTCCGAGTGCTTCTCCGACTGCAGACCTTTCAAGAGGAGCGAGCGATGAGCGGGGCGGGTAGGGGAGGGAGCGCGCACTCTCAGACAGATGCGGGGCTACGACGGTGTCGGCGAGCGCCGTCAACCCGAGAGGTGCTCGGAGTGGCTCTCGCGGACCGAGTGGAACGCGCCCCCTCGTCTCCAGATGACGTGATCGAGGAGTGTCACCCCGAGGATGCGTCCGGCCTCCGCGAGGCGCTTGGTGACGTCGAGGTCCTCGCGGCTCGGCGTCGGATCACCGCTCGGGTGGTTATGTCCGATCAGGAGCGCGCAGGCGCCGACTGCGATGGCGGGCTGGAACACCTCGCGTGGGTGCACGAGTGAAGCCGTGGCCGTTCCGATCGAGACAACGCAATCGGCGATCGGCCGGTGGCGGCCGTCGAGGTAGATGGCGACGAAGTGCTCGCGTGCGTCGTCGCGAATGCGGCGGCGCAGGTAGGCCGCCCCGTTTGCGGGCTCGTGGATCGCATCGGGGCAGCATCGGCGTGCACCGACGTAGCGAATGGCGACCTCTCGGATGAGTCGGGCGTCGTGTCTACCGGACATCGTGTTCTTGCTCCCCTGTTAGGCCCCGTCCTGGGCCGGCTCTCTCGCCCGACTCGGAGAGCCGGCCAGGTACGGCCGCGAGGTAGACGCCCGCGGGAGGGGCCGTAGCGAGGCAGAGGGCGTGAACGCACCGCAGGGGAGGGCGCGGTCCTTGCCGCAGTGCAGGCCGTGGGAGCGGAGCGGCGGCCGGCAGGGGAGCAAGAAGGAACGATGGAGGGGTAACGCTGGCGAAGTTCGGAGCCTGACCGTCGACTACAGCGGCGCCAAGAGATGCTCCATCATCGGCGCAGAGGCGAGAGACCCGAGCGGGAGGTGGCCGACCTCAACCTACAGGCCCGGTCCTTCGCCTTGGCGCTGTCATCCCCGGGCATCTCCGTCCACGAGGGATGAGGTGCTTACTCTCCCCGGTTCCGCCGAACGACAGCAATCCCGATCAGCCCGAGGCCGACCAGTAGCGCGGAGCCAGGCTCAGGGACGATGGCGAGGACGGTGCCAAGAACTTGAGTGGTCGAGAAGTCGTCATTGAGGAACTCCGCTGCCGTGGCGACGAGACTTCCGGAGGTGCCGAGCACGTCGATGGTGAACATGGGGATCTCGGTTCCAACGAGTCCGACAATCTGGAATCGCGTGCCGTCGAGCGCCCGGCAGCTCGTCGTAGCTCCCAGAATGGCGGCCCGGCAAGAGACGAGGAATTCCAGGTCGTCTAGCCCCTCGTCATTGACGTCGAACGTGTACTCGTCCTCGCCATTTGGCCCCGTGCCGATGGAAACGGACGACGGCGGAATGTCGGAGTTGCGAAGGTTGCCGAACGTCACATCGCCTGTGGCGTCTAGGTCGACCACCCAGCCGTGCACGCCCGCGTCGAATGTCGAGTGCACGACGTTGTCCGTGTCGAAGTAGAGCGTGACGGCTGTGGGTACGCCAGGCGTCAGCTGCACGGGGTCGCGGTTGGATGGTTGGCCGAACTGCCTCGCCCCGAATTCAATGAACTCCGCAGCACTGGAAGCCGGCAGTGCCAGAATCATGAGCAGGCAGAAGGCTAGGATTCGAGCCGACTGAGCGATCATTGGACCTCCCCTGTTGGAGCGAGGAGTCCTCCCCGAACACGCACCCATCCTTAAACACGCACCCATCCTTAGCTAGGGCGTCAACTCTTCGAGTTGGTGGTCTCCCCAGAAAGCGCGTTGAATAGTCTACGCGTGGTGCCAAGCTCGGCAAGTTACAGCCTGGTCAACTCCCCGCGTTCGGGGACAGTGTGGTGCCCGGACCAGGGTGCGCCCGCGGGCCTGCGCCGTATCGAGGTGCCCTTCGCCGCCTGAGTGGTCCCCGCGCGGGGGTCAGCTCACCAACACCCCCGAAGCCGGCCTGATCCCGCCAGCCACGGGTCGTCGGCTGCGGCAGCTCGCTCACCCGATCTGTCTCAGTAGATCGACG
>CAMYIK010000248.1 GCA_947258365.1 uncultured Thermoleophilia bacterium
TGGGATGAACTCTCAGCCCTCGACCGCGAGGGCCGTCTTGATCACCTACTCGGCGCCGCCTGAGCGCCGCTCGGCGCCCGTCGGGACGCCCCGGACGCTCGTGGCCGACGTGACCGCCGCACGAACCGCCTCGGCCATGACGGTGGCGGCAACCAGGCAGACGACCGCCGCGTTGGTCTGTTTCTGACCGGTCGCCAGGCAGAAGCTGACATCTCCGTCGATTGACGTCGCGGCGGGCTGCACCGCCTGACAGACGCCGGCGCTGGAAGCTCTCGCCACCTGCCCGGCCTCGATCTTCGTGAGCTTCGCATCGGTGATCAGACAGGCGAGAGTCGTGTGCTCAGAGGAGGCCAAACGGTGGTGGACGGGCGCGTTCTCGGCGGCCCACCGAGACGTTCCGACGAATCCGTGTTGCTCATCTGACCACGCCCCGGCCAGGACGGTGCCGTCCTCGGCAACCACGTCTCCGAACGCGTTCACAACGGCAAGTCCCGCAAGGCTCGTACCGTCATGGAGCGTCGTCGTCGCATAGCCGAAGCCGCCCTTGCACCAACCGGCCTGCCCGAGCACCTTTCCTACGGTTGCCCCGGTACCGGCGCCGACGCTCCCCACTTCCGGGGCGCCAGACGCGGCCGCTTCACAGGCCAAGCGACCTTCCTCAGGTCCCAGGCGCTTCCGATTCCCGTTGAGTCCGAGGTCATAGATCACGGCGGCCGGAACGATCGGCACCCTCGCGGCGCCTGCCTCGAGTCCCAAGCCGTGTGCTTCGCACCACTCCATGACGCCCGCGGCCGCATCCAGGCCAAACGCACTCCCACCGGTCAGCAATAGTGCCGTGGCCTCCCGCTCACCTGCCAAGGGGTGGAGCAGTTCCAGCTCGCGGGTGCTCGCTCCTCCTCCCCGCACATCGACGGCGCCGATCGTCCCGGGCGGCGGGATCACCACGGTGCAGCCGGTCCCTGCCTCCCGATCGGTGTAGTGCCCGATCTTGACCTCGGGCGTACTCACGGCTCGGGCTGACAGCTCGGGCACCAGTAGGTGCCGCGCTGAGCCACCTTGGTCTTGACGATGACGCTCTGACAACGAGGACAGGCCTCGCCCTCGTGCAGGTGCACCTTGAGGTAGTCCTGCATCGAGCCACGCTCGCCGAGGCCGTCGCGGTAGCTGTCGATTGATGCCCCGCCTTGTGCCACGGCCACCCGAAGACGGTCACGAATCGCGCGGTGAAGCGCCGTGATCTCAGGGCGCGTCAGTGACCCGGCTGTGCGCAGGGGGTGGATCTTGGCCTGGAACAGCGCCTCATCCACGTACATGTTGCCAAGGCCCGTGATGATCGCCTGATTCAGAAGCGTCGGCTTGATCGGCCCGCGCCGCCCCTCCAGCAGCTTGCCGAGCAGCTTTGCGGTGAAGGTCTCCGCGAGAGGCTCCGCACCCACCTTGGACGCCCAGTACTCACGCCGTGCAGCGGGATTCTCCGGGAGCAGCCACGCCCTGCCGAAGCGCCGCATGTCGCCGAAGACGAGGGAACTGCCGTCATCGAAAGCGAACTCCAGTTTGAGGAATCTCGTGCCGTCGTCGGCCGAGCCCGGCCGCCAGTGAAGCCGTCCGGTCATCCTCAGATGAAGCGCCATCGCCTTCCCTGAGCTGAATGGTAACTCTAGGTACTTCCCGTAGCGCTGCACCGCGAGAATGGTCTCCCCGGTGACGGCCTCAACGAACTCCACCGGCTCCAAGGGGGAAACCGTCTTCTCGTCGAACACCTCCGCCCGCGCGATCGTGCGGCCAGGGATGCGCTCAGCCAGCTGCGACCGAATGGTCTCGACTTCGGGAAGCTCAGGCATCGTGGGCTGCCGTGATCGGTTCGCCGTCGACGCATATGGCCTGCTCCATCATCATCGCGGCGCGTTCGGTGAGTCCGGGATCTCGGCCATGCACGTGCGCGATCACCTGGCCGTTGCTGACATCGTCGCCGGGATCAACCAGGAGCTCCACGCCGACCGAGATATCGATTGCCTGGTTCGGATGCATACGTCCCGCGCCGAGCCACCTCGCGGCAGCCCCCATATGACCCGGCTCAACCGAGGTGATCACTCCGTCGACCGGCGCGACGATCTCCTCCAGGATGGGCGCCTCGGGAATCAGTTCGGGCTCCGACCAAATCGCGGCATTTCCGCCCTGAGCCTCTACCCAGCGCTCGGCGACTCCCAGAGCGTGGCCCTCCTCGAGCGCCTCCAACGCGGCCCGCTCACCATCGCCCGGATCCGCGACCTCGGCGACCTCGGCCAAGGCTCCCGCAAGGCTGACCGCGAGACGCGCAAGCGGGCTCTCGGTCTCGCCGGCAAGAACGTGGCCCGCTTCCAGAATTTCCAGACCGTTCCCGACGACCCGGCTCAGGGGCGCATCCATCGGAAGGCTGAGGATGCGCAGGTCCCGCTCCCACTCATCCGCAATCACTCGGGCGAGCTCGGCCGCGTCACCGATGTCCGCACGACTCGCAAGCCCCCCTCGACCGACGGGAAGCACGATGACCCACCCCTGAGCGCCCGACGCTATGGCCGCGGCCATCGTCGCCGCCATCGTGATCGGCACGCTGGCCGCGAGCCCAACGCTCTGACACAGCACCGCCAGTCGTCCGCGCGCGGGGGCCAGGCGCTCGACCTCGCCGGCCGCCGCGACGCCGGTGTCGCGCAGCGAGCGTACGAATTGAGCCGTCGTACAGGAGGTCCGATAGCCCGGAATCGCCTCGAGTCGATCGAAATCACCCCCGATGTTCTCGACACCCCGTGTGCACAGATACGGAACGCGCACGCCGAGTGAGGCCGCGATCGGAGCGGCGATCAGGGCACTTGGGTCCCCGACAGCGCCAAGTGAGTGCACGGCAGCGCTCGGGCCGACCCGACCAAGCTCCAGGCGATCGCCTGCCGCGACCAGCCCACGCACGATCCCTCGGATGGCCGCGGGATCCAAGCCGCCGATGTGCGAGGCCATGCACCACGCGCCCATCTGCGCCTCACTCGCCGCGCCGCTGTCCCAATCGCGTACGAATCCCGCGATCTCGGTGGCCTCAACCGGCTCACCACGGGAGATCTGCTCGAGAAGCTGGCCCGCGTGCACCCCGGGAATCTATCGAGCCGGACA
>CAMYIK010000249.1 GCA_947258365.1 uncultured Thermoleophilia bacterium
GTTGGCGGCGCGCGGAGTGGATGTCCATCAGCTTCATGGAGGCGCTGAGGAACGGGTCCGTACGGCGCTCGATCTCCTGGGAGAGAAGGAGTTCCAATCCCTCCTGGTTGAGGGCGGCGCCGGACTTGCGGCTGTCATGCTTCAGGCCGAGGCGGTCGACCGGGTCGCCTGGATGCTCGCGCCGATGGTGATCGGCGGCATCGGAGCGCCCAGTGCGGTCGCGGACCCGGGGTCCGCATCACTGGAGACGGCCCCTCGGCTGGAGGATGTCGTTGTGGAGCGAGTTGATGACGACGTCGTGATTTCGGGGCGGCTGAGGCCACTGGCGACGCTGGGAGAAAGCTGAGTGTTCACCGGGCTTATCGAAGAAGTGGGTACCGTGGCCGGCATCGAGGTCGGCGGCGACGGCGCGCGGCTGAGCATCGCGGCGTCTGAGGTCCCCATCGGGCTTGCCATCGGCGATTCGGTGGCCATCAACGGCGCATGCCTCACCGCGGTCGAGGTTCGCGGCGACGGTTTTTCGGTCGAATGTGTCGCCGAGACCCTGCGCCGCACCGCGCTCGGCCAGTTGGAGGTGAACGCCGGCGTGAATCTCGAGCGGGCGCTCAGAGCAGATGCACGCCTAGGTGGGCACATCGTGCAAGGGCATGTCGACGCGGCGGGAGTGGTTCGCTCAGCGGTCGCCGATGGAGACGGGGTGATGCTCGAGGTTGGTGTGGCCCCGGAACACCTCCGCTACATCGTCCACAAAGGCAGTATCGCCGTCGATGGCGTGAGCCTTACTGTCGCCGAGCGCCTTTCCGACGGCTTTCGCGTGGCGCTGATACCCCACACCATGGCTCATACGACGCTCGGCCCGGAACGCGTCGATGAGCGGGTAAATCTGGAACTCGACCTCATCGCGAAGTACGTTGAGGCGCTGACGACCCCGTACCGGGAGCCCCGTACACAGTGAGCACGCAAAGCGTTCCCTTCGCCTCCATCGAAGAGGCGATCGATGAGATCCGCGCCGGCCGAATGGTCATCGTGTGCGACTCGGAGGATCGTGAGAACGAAGGCGACCTCGTGATGGCGGCCCAGTTCGCCACCCCGGAAGCGGTCAACTTCATGGCTACCCACGCCCGCGGGCTGATCTGCCTCTCGCTGACCGAAGAGCGCATCGATCAGCTGGGCCTGAAGATGATGGTGCGCAACAACGAGACGGCGCACGGAACGGCGTTCACCGAATCGGTCGAGGCCCGGGAAGGGGTCACGACGGGGATCTCCGCTCCGGATCGCTCCCGGACGATCATGGTCACCATCGACCCTGATCGCGGGGCCGAGGACATCGTCAAGCCCGGCCACGTATTTCCGCTCAAGGCTCAAGACGGGGGCGTCTTGAAGCGGGCCGGCCACACGGAGGCCGCCGTCGACCTTGCCCGGATGGCCGGTCTGATTCCGGCCGGGGTCATCTGTGAGGTGCAGCGTCCAGACGGCACGATGGCGCGGCTGGATGATCTGGTGCCCTACGCGAAGGAGCACGACCTCAAGGTCATCACGATCGCCGATCTGATCTCGTACCGGCGACGCACCGAGCGTCATATCGATCCGGGCCCGGCAGTGCGCCTGCCGACGCGCTTCGGTGACTTTCGTGCCATCGGCTATCGCTCGCTGGTCGACGAGAAGCAACACCTCGCGATGGTTCGGGGCGACGTCGACGGCAAGGAGGACGTGCTCGTGCGGGTCCACTCGGAGTGCCTCACTGGTGATGTGTTCGGGAGCCTGCGGTGTGACTGCGGTAGTCAGCTCGACGCCGCGATGGAGATGATCGCCGCCGAGGAAGAAGGGGTGCTGCTCTACATCTCTCAGGAGGGGCGGGGTATCGGGCTGGTCAACAAGCTGCGCGCGTACCAGCTCCAGGATGAGGGACTCGACACGGTCGAGGCCAATCTCGAGCTCGGTTTCCCGCCGGATCTGCGCGACTACGGCATCGGTGCGCAGATCCTGGTCGACCTCGGCATCACGAGCATGCGTCTGATCACCAACAACCCCACCAAGATCGTCGGGTTGCGCGGCTACGGCCTTTCGATCACCGAGCGCGTGCCGCTCGAAATACGCCCCGGCACGGAGAATCGTCGGTACCTCGAGACCAAACGCGACAAGATGGGGCACATGCTCCAGGCTCACGAACTCGGCGAGACTGAGGAGACCGATGGCAAGGACTGAACCCCGCCCGGCTGCCCCGGCGCTCCAGGACGGCGGAGTCAAGGTCGCGGCCGCCGTGGCCGGTTTCCACATGGCCCTCAGCACGAAGCTGCTCGAGGGCGCGCGCGATCGCTTGGCCGAATGCGGACTCGATCCGGCGAACTTCGAGGATCACTGGGTACCGGGGTGTTTCGAGTTGCCCTTGACGGTGAGGGCGCTCGCTGAGACCGGCCGGTATGCCGCTGTGATCGCTCTCGGCGTGGTGATCAGGGGAGAGACCCCACACTTCGAGTACGTCTCAGGCGTGGCCGCGTCCGGAATCTCGCAGGCGGGCTTGGACACCGGTGTGCCGTGCACCTTCGGCGTTCTCACATGCGACACGATCGCCCAGGCGCAGGCACGGGCCGGCGGCGAGGTCGGCAACGCGGGCGAAGACGCGGCCGACGCAGCGGTCGTCATGGCTAACCTCCTTGAGGGACTGCGGACACCGGTCGGGTGATTCCGACCGGCTGACCTCCTGTAATGGATGGCGTGATCGACACGCCACCATTCGGTAGCGGGGCCGGAGAGCCTTGGCCTGACGAGCTTCCCGCCCCGCGCCCTAGCCCGCGTTGGTGGACGGCGCCGCTGTCAGACCTCCCCGGAGTCGGCGCACAGACCGCGAAGGCGGCCGCTGAGCTCGGACTGGAGACGGTCGAGGATCTGCTCTCGCATTTGCCGAGTCGGCACCAGCACTATGAGGAGGCCGACGCGATCGTTCGCCTCGTACCGGGGGAGGAGGCGACTGTCCGCGGGCGACTGAAGTCGATCGGCGTGAACCCGACCCGCCGCCGGCGACTGCGGATGGTCCGGGCGCGGATCGAGGACGCGACCGGGGCGCTCGACGCCATCTGGTTCAACCAGGACTACCTGGCGCGTGTG
>CAMYIK010000250.1 GCA_947258365.1 uncultured Thermoleophilia bacterium
CAGGACCGCTACCAGACGGACGATCCGGGCGTCGCGGAGGCGAAGTGCCTCGCCCAGGGCGACGAGGTCGAATGGGAGGCCGACGGCAGTCTGACTACCCGTCGGGTGCTCAGCGCCTTTCACGAGCATCGCGGTGAGCTGCTCTGGTGCAGTACGCCCCAGACCACGCGCCCGATCTCGTCGATCGACTTCCGCTACGGAGACGGCGAGCCCATCGAGCGGGAGGTCCTCGAGCACATTCGCACGGCGCAGTGGAACATCTCCGTCGGCTTCTCCTGGCGAGCGGGTGACGTGCTCTGCCTCGACAACCTTGGCTGCCAGCACGGTAGACTCCCTTTCACGGAGGGCGTCGAGCGGGAGGTCTTCGTCGCCATGGGCACTCCGACACCCGGCAACGTCCGGGCGCCCGTCTCCGTTACCAACGCCTGAGGCACCCGACCGGGCAGCCGGACGGGAGCGCCAGTGCGCGCAGTGAGAGGGAACCCACCAGCGTGGTATCCGAGATCACCATCGATCTGCCGGACTCGCAGGAGTTCGAGCGGGCCTTCGACCGCGATCTCGCCTGGCTGGCCGAGGAGCTTCGCGCCGAGGTGGTCTCCGCGGAGCCGGTGTCGCCCTTGCGCGGCCTCGGTCATCCGCGCACCGCGTTCTGCGTCGCCCTGTCCGACGGGCGGCGCATCAAGCTGCGCCGCATGAGCGAGGTCGACGAGGCAGCCGAGCTGGAGCGGCTGCTCACGGCGCTGGCTCCGATCGGCTTCCCGCAGGTGATCGCGCGGCGCGCCCGGTCTCTCGCCATCGAGTGGATCCCGGGGAAGCTTCTCTCGGACGGGCCCGACACGCCCGAGCGGATCGAGGCCGCGGGGCGGTTGCTCGGCCGGATGCACCGCACGCGCCCCGCGGAGGGAGCCACCCTGCCGGCCGAACGCCCCGCCACGGCCGAGCTGGAGAGATGCGATTCCCAGCTCGCCGCGCTCGTCCGCGCCAAGCTGATGACGCGAGCGGAGGCCGACGTCCTGGCCGACGCCATCGTTCAAAACACGCCGGAGCGCCCGACTCACGGCATCGTCCACGGAGACTTCGCGCCGGAGAATCTCGTAATCGACGCCTCGGGCGCCCTCCACGCCATCGACAACGAGGTCGTCCGCATCGGGATCCTCGACCTCGACCTCGCGCGCACCTGGGCGCGCTGGCAGATGACGGCCGAGAGCTGGACCTCGTTCCTCGAAGCGTATGCCTCCGCGTCGGACAGGTCCTGCAGCGACGACGAACTCGTCGGCTGGAAGGTCCGGACCCTGGTCGTATCCGCATGGTACCGGGCGGCGTTCCGCCTGCGCGGGGCGGACGCGGCCGTGACGAGGCTGCTGGACTTCGCCAGGCCGCTCGCCTAGCCCCTTCCTCACCCCTGGAGTCGCCGATTCAGGCCCCCGCATGCAGCCGCCCTTCGTCTCCGTGATCGTGCCGGTCTTCAACGACTCCGAGAAGCTCGGGATCTGCCTGAGTGCCCTCGCCCAGCAGAGCCATCCCACCGATCGCTATGAGGTCGTCGTCGTCGACAACGGCTCCAGCGAGGACGTTCGGAGCGTGGTCGCACGCTTTCCCGGCTTCCGGTACGAGCACGAGGGCCGGATCGGCTCGTACGCCGCCCGCAACAAGGGCATCGAGGCGAGCAAGGGCGAGATCCTCGCGTTCACCGACTCCGATTGCCGGCCCGGCACGGACTGGATCGCAGCCGGCGTCGAGGCACTCGACGCTCCGAGCGGCTTCGACGCGGTCGGCGGCCCCATCCGCATGGTCGCTCCGGAGGATCGCCGCCTGACCGCGTTCGACCTCCACGACCTGGTGTGGGGCATGCCGCAGCGGATCTACATCGAACGCTTCGGCCTCTCGGCGACGGGAAATCTCTTCGTCCGGCGCAGCAGCTTCGAGAAGGCGGGCTCGTTCGACCCGGAATTCCGGTCCTGTGGAGACTGCGAGTGGTGCTTCCGGATGCGGGCGAGCGGACTCCGGCTCGGCTACGCGCCGGACGCCTGGGTGCTCCACTCGACCCGAAGCTCGCTCTCCAGCTTCGTGCGCCGACGACGCCGCATCAGCGGCGGCTATCACCTGCTGACGCCCCTCGTCGCCAGCCGCTACCCCGACAGCGGGTTCGAGGTTCCCCGCTCGGCTTCCACCTCGATCGGCCGCATCCGCAACAACCTCGGGCATCCGGTCCTCGACACACGTGGACGCAAGGCGCGGTTCGCGCTGGCAGAGCTCCTGCTCTACGTCGTCACTACCCTCGAAGCCTGGCGTCTTCGCCTCGGCGGAGAGCCCTCCCGGGGCTGAGCCGCGACGGAGAGGGCAGGAGCCATGGGCGATCTTCACGCGGCAGCGCCGCTCCGGCGGATCGTGCTTCGCTACGACGAGATCGCGATCGGGGTCGCCACTCCGCGTGAGGCCGATGCGGAGTGGCTTGCGGACGCGATGTCTCCTGGCTTCTCCGTTTCTCAAGACGGGGCGGCCGACGTCGAGGTCGAGCTGCGCATCGATCCCGTACGGTTCGCCGAGCTGGAGCGTCGCGGCCGCGCAGCGCGCGGCGACCGGGTCGCCGGTGTCATCCTGGACGACTCGACCGAGCACTTCGAACGCTGGACCGGCGGGCTCGGGGCGAGCGCAGAGAGCGCTCCCGGGGAGGCCGGGCAGACCGCGGCACCGAGCCATACCGCGTTCGATTCGTACTTCGAGGTCTTCTACGAGGTCGCCCCCGGTCCGTTCGTGCGGGTCACCGCGGCGGCGGGGGAGCTCTGCCGGGTGCCCTTGATGCGCGTGGTCCGAGAGTTCGCGATGGAGGCATCGCTTCGACGCGGCGACGTGTTCCTCCACGCGGCATCGTTCTGCGTCGACGGCCGGGCCATCGTGATCGCGGGCAGCAAGGGCTCGGGCAAGACGACGAGCCTCTCGTGGAGCCTCCAGCTCCTCGAGGACGCCCACTTCATCGCCAACGACCGCGTGCGCCTGCGGAAGTCCGGCGAGGGCTTCGAGGTGCGCGCCATGCCCACCATGTTGGCGTTCCGTCCGGAGGGGCTCGAGCT
>CAMYIK010000251.1 GCA_947258365.1 uncultured Thermoleophilia bacterium
GGTCATGCGGATGATCGACGCCATCGCCGACGCGCGCGCGCGCGAGGTCGTCTGGCCGCGCGGAGCGCCCGCAGCGGCCTGAGTCTCAGGCGCCGGTCGCCTTGGCGCCGGCGCCTTCAGACCGCTCCCGACCAGGACGCGGCGCGATCACTCGGGCGTCGAGCTCGTACCCTGCCCTTTCGAAGAGGTGACCATCGTGGCCAGATCAAACCCTGAAGATCTTGAGCAGTTCATGACGGAGCTCAAGCAACGCAACCCGCACGAAGCCGAGTTCCACCAGGCGGTGTACGAAGTCGCGGCCAACGTTTGCGACTACATCTCCGACAGAGACGTCTACCACGAGATGCAGATCCTGCGTCGCATCGCCGAGCCCGATCGCATCATCATCTTTCGTGTGTGCTGGGAGGACGACAGCGGCGCCATCCGCGTCAATCGCGGCTACCGAGTCCAGAACAACAACTCCATCGGTCCCTACAAGGGTGGTTTGCGATTTCACCCGAGCGTCAATCTCAGCGTCATGAAGTTCTTGGCATTCGAACAGACCTTCAAGAACAGCCTGACCGGTCTTCCCATGGGGGGTGCCAAGGGCGGCTCGGACTTCGACGTCAAGGGTAAGTCCGACAATGAGGTGATGCGCTTCTGTCAGTCCTTCATGGTGGAGCTGCATCGACACCTCGGTGCCGACGTTGACGTGCCTGCGGGGGACATCGGCGTCGGCGCCCGCGAGATCGGCTACCTGTTCGGCCAGTACAAGCGGCTGACGAACAAGTTCTCCGGGGTCCTCACCGGCAAGGGCATGGAGTATGGAGGCAGTCCGATTCGAACCGAGGCCACCGGCTACGGAACCGTCTACATGATGGAGGACATGCTCTCGCGGGTCGGTGATCACATCGAGGGCAAGACCTGTCTCGTCTCGGGGGCGGGAAACGTGGCTCAGTACGCGACCGAGAAGATAAACCACCTCGGCGGGAGGGTCGTCACGATGTCCGACTCGTCGGGCTTCGTCTACGACAAGGATGGCATCGATGCCGACAAGCTCGCGTATATCGTCGACTTGAAGACGAACCGGCGTGGTTCGATTGATGAGTACGCTGAGGAGTACGGCGCCGAGTATCACGCGGGCGGTCAGCCCTGGGACCTACCCTGTGACCTCGCATTTCCCTGTGCGACGCAGAATGAGATCAGCCGTGACCAGGCTCGAGCGCTCATACGCAACGGATGCATCGGGGTGTCGGAGGGTGCCAACATGCCAACCGACCAAGAGGGCATCACCGACTTCGTGGATGCGAAGGTCCTTTTCGCACCGAGCAAGGCGGCGAATGCCGGTGGTGTGGCGATCTCGGGCCTTGAGATGAGCCAGAACAGCGCCCGCATTACCTGGAAGGAAGAACAACTCCAGGAACTGCTACGCGAGATCATGCAGGGCATCCACGACAAGTGTGTCGAATACGGCGAAGTGTCAGGAAGCCGGTACGTTGACTACGTGAAGGGGGCGAATATCGCCGGATTCACGAAGGTCGCCGATGCCATGGTCGCGTACGGCGTGGTCTGAGCGGCTGTGCTCGCGATCCCGGGGGTCGTCCCGCATCGGTCGCCGGCAGACCACGCGAAGGGTAAGGGAGGTGATGTGGGCGGACAACGCGCTCTCGACCATGAGCCGGCAGTTCGGTCATGCGAACCCGCACATGACGGCGCAGGTCGACGCGCACCTGATCGGCGACGAGCAGCTTGACGCGGCCGCCACGCCGTTCCAGGAGGAGCCCCGAGGCCGCCGGCGCACAGGAGCGCGCACCGGAGCGGGAGGATCAGAGCCCGTGATCCGAGTCGCCAACACGTATCTCGTCCGCCTGATTGGTGCGTCTTGCACGCGGGAGGTCACTGGTTCAAATCCAGTACTGCCCACTCTTCGGATCCACTTGACGAGCGCCCCTCGGCGCATCCGCACAAAAGCTAGCGCGCCCCCTCGGAGCCGTCGGATCCCTCCCGCGCGGCCCGGGCGATCCCGGCCAGCATGCTGCGGAAGACCGCCGCGTGCAGCGGGTAGATGCCGTACCAGTAGAGCAGGCCAAAGAGCCCGGCGGGGTCGAAGATGGCGGTCTGCTGGATGGCAGCGCCATGCTCGGTGCGCTCGACCGCGAACTCGAGCCAGGCCCGGCCGGGCACCTTCATCTCCGCCCGCAGGCGCAGCACCTGGTCAGGTTCATAGGCCTCGACGCGCCACCAGTCGATCGTGTCGCCGACGCGTGGGCGGTCCGGGTCGGGCCGGCCCCTGCGCACGCCGACCCCGCCGACCAGGAGATCGAGGAAGCCGCGCAAGCGCCAGAGCCAGTCGAAGGCGTACCAACCGGTTGCGCCGCCGATGCGGCGGATCGGCGCAAACGCCTCGGCGGGGGTGAGCTCGAGCTCGAAGCGCCGCGTGTCGAGCAGCCGGAGCCCCCGGCGCACGCCGCCGTAGCTGGCGAACAGGCCCGCGTCGCTTCCGCCCGCCGAGATCGCGTCGGACCAGCGCGTCTCGGCGAACTCGCGGTCCTCGTTGTCGAGCGCGCTCGCGATGGCCTGCGCCACCCCCATGGGCTCGACGGCGAAGTCCCGCCGGGCGCGGTCGTCGCGGACGATCGTCTCGTGACAGATGCTCTCGATGAGCTCGCGCCCCACGCGTGCGTAGAGAGGCGTCACGAGCCCGAGCCAGAGGCTGCTGAGCCGGGGCGTGAGCACCGGGACGGGAACCATCAGGCGGCGCAGGCCACGTTGGCGCGCGTACTCCCGCATGAGATGGCCGTAGGAGACCTGGTCGGCCCCCCCGATCTCGTAGATCCGGCTCTCGTCGGTCTCCAGCTCGAGCGCGGCCTCGAGATACGCGAGCAGATCGCGGATCGCGATTGGCTGCGCCACCACGCGCACCCAGCGCGGAGTCACCATCACCGGAAGCCGCTCCACGAGTGCCCGAAGCATCTCGAAGGAGAGACTCCCCGAGCCGATCACGACCGACGCGCGGAACTCGATCACGGGCACGCCGGAGGCGCTCAGCAGCCTTCCTACCTCGTGGCGGCTGCGCAGGTGGGGTGA
>CAMYIK010000252.1 GCA_947258365.1 uncultured Thermoleophilia bacterium
CGAGTTTGCAGCAGAAAAGGTCTCGAAATTGCGGCTCGTCGCCTGGCCGCGCGTAGCTGCGGTGGCGGCGATGGTGTCGTTCTCCCTGCCGGCGTTCATCACCGGCCTGGAGGTCTCCAACGGATTACAGTCCAAAGACGCCATGCTCGCACTGGTTGCGGGTTCGCTGATCATCGTCATTGTCGGTGCGGTGATGGGGGCTATCGGGGCGTATACGCGACTCAGCTCCTATTTGCTCGTGCGCATTGCCTTCGGCGATGCAGGTGCGCGACTGGTGAACATGGCCTTCGCGATTTCGCTGCTCGGCTGGTTCGGCGTCAACATCAATCTCTTCACGAACGCGCTCGGCGAACTCACGATGTCCGTGTTTGGCACAAGGGTGTCGGACGTTTGGCTGGCGATCGTCGCCAGCGCCTGTATGACGGCGACCACGCTGGTCGGCTTTCGCGCCATTAACATCCTGTCCAGCGCGCTCGTGCCGATACTGGCGATCGTTACGGTCCTGCTGGCATGGTCCGCGCTCGTGATGCTGTCGTTCGGCAACATCTTGGCGCTCGAAAAACAAGCGACGCTGACCATCGGTGAGGGCATCTCCGCGATCGTCGGCTCGATCATCGTTGGCGCCATCATCCTGCCCGATATTACGCGCTTCGTCCGCCACTGGAGCGGCGCCGTGTATACGGCGATCATCGCCTACATCGTCGTTCTGCTGTCGACGCAATCGGTGATGGGTTTCGGCATCGACAAGTTCAAGGAGCTCTGGGGCGACAACGCGCTCGAAGTGGTGGCGTACCTGATCGTCGGTGTCGGTGCTTCGGGGGTCGTGTGGACGGGCGCCAAGATCTGGACGCGCTGCTCTGTGGCCGAGAGAAGCTGGATCGCCCTGGCGCTTTTGCTCTACGGAGTCGGCACGGTCAACGCGGGATACCCGCAGGAGCGGCTCCACTACCTCGGCTACGGGTTGCTCGCGATGATGCTGTACGTCGGCTTCGCGCGCGACCGCACCGCGAGCGGCAACGTCAACCGGGCAACCGCCGTATTCGCATCTGCCGCGGCAACCCTGGTTGTCGGCTCGCTGGTGGGGCTCGGGGACGAGCTGCTGCAGATCCTTTGGCCGCGACGCTATTTCGACTGGGCCGATGTACGCATGAACGTTCTCGCGGTCGCGCTCGGCCTGTTGGTGGCGATGCCCCTTTTCAGCGCCATGGGGCGCCAACGGCCCCCACGCGCATAGCATTCACCGCGCGCGAACCGGGAGCGGGTCGACCTCAGGGTCACGAACGTAGCCGTATCACGTCCCGTTAGTCTCGCCGTGGTGAGCGAGACGCTTGCACCATGGCTTCGCCGCGAAAGATCGGCATGGCGTCGCCTTCGATCTCCAGCTCCGCGAAATCGAAGCGCGGGGTGCTCACCGCCTGCAGCAACGGTGGAAGCTGCGGCTGCTCCAGCGTCGGTTCGTCGGATTCGAGCGCCGTGGGTTCCTCGACCCCCGTCGCTCGCTCGGCGGTGTTCTCCGCCCCGGTAACCGCGACGGCCTCTTCGGCGCCCGGCGCGGCCCGGCGGAAGCGAACCGTGAGTTCGGCGCCACGCGCTACACAAACGACGGGAGAGGAGACCTTTCCGATCGCCGCGGCGGCAAGCGCAGCGGAGATGCTGCCGGTGCCCGAGGACAGGGTCTCGTCCTCGACGCCGCGCTCGTAGACGCGAAAATGCAATCGCTGGTCGTCCTCGATGCGCACGAAGTCGACGTTGGCGCCCCGCGGCGCCAGCTCGGGGTGGTTGCGGATAGCGCGGCCGAGAAAACGAACCGCCAGCTCGTCCGGGTTGTCGTGAAAGCAGACGAAAAACGGGACGCCGACCTCCACGTAGGTGCCGACCAGATCGCGTCCCTCGACGCGCAAGCGCCGGTTCGGGTAGACGCTGGCAAGCGTGGGCAGTTGCAGGCGGCACAGGTCACCGTCAACCTGCGCGGTGATGGGCCCGACGTCGCTGGCGAATCGCACCGCGGTCGGGTCGGCTCCATGGTCGACGAGGAAGCGCGCCACGCAGCGCGCGCCGTTGGCGGATATCTCGGCGTCCGAACCATCGGCGTTCCACAGCCGCATGCGTGCTGCCGATCCGCCGTCGTCGTGGTCGTCGGGCGGTTCGATCACGATCAGCCCGTCAGCGCCCACGGACCGACCGCGGCGGCAAAGCGCCTTTGCCAGCGAGCCCGGATCGCCCAACGGCTCACCGTCGCGGCCGTCGAGAATGATGAAATCGTTGCCCGCACCACTGTACTTGACGAACGGCAGCGGCCAGCGGCGCTTGCTCAAGGTTCGTTATCTCCCGCTTCGGTCCCAACCCCCAGGGCACTGAGATTTCCCGCTCCGTCGATGGCCTCGACCGCGTACACGTATCGCACCGACGGGTCGGCCTCCGCGTCGGTATAGCGACTGAACGGAACCGGATCTTCCGTGAGCAACACCCAGCCGTCTTCGACCATCTCGTTGGTTTCCTGCGAGTCGACCCTCACGGCGGCGACCGACGGCACGAGGGGCTCACCGGTCTCCTCGTCGATCAACGTGGGGTCGAAGCGGGTCGGTACCTCGGGGGCGGGATACGGGTGTCGGTAGACACGGTAGCCCGTCAGGTCGATCGAGACCGAAGGCGTCCACTGCAGCGTCACGCGACGGCCGGCGCGCGTGGGGTTGATCTCTGTCGGGGGAGCCGGCGGATAGCGGTCAACGACCCTTTGGGCATCTGTCTTGACCCCCTCGCTCTCGCGTCGAACCGGCCCCCCCTCGGCGAGTAGCGCCCGTACCTCGTACACATAGTTTCTTCCCCACTCCATGGAGCCGTCGGTATAGGCCGGCTCGAGCACCGGGGTCGCGTTGATCGGCTGGGGACCGGCGATGTCGTCGGGAAGCACCCGGTAGACGTTGTAGCGGATCGACCCGGCGTCGAGACGCCGGAGCGCGAGATCGCCGGCAGGAGGCCGCCACGAAAGCTCGACGCCGTTGGGGCCGACCTGCATGGAAACATCGGAGGGGGGCACCGGCACGGCGGCCGGAGCAAGCACCGAC
>CAMYIK010000253.1 GCA_947258365.1 uncultured Thermoleophilia bacterium
AACGCTCTGACCAGGCCGCTCTCCTGCACCGAGGGGTATCCAGTAGAGGTCAAGGCGCATACAGCGATACTTTGTGCGCCGCGGCGTAATCGAACAGGGCCGAAGGGCCCGCATCACGCCCTTCGGCGGTCGGCTCGGGTGCCGCGACCGCGGGCGCCGACAGTCGCTGTCGGCTCGTTTGCCGACGATAGGCGCCCTGACCAGGCGAAACGCCTACGCTGCGACCATCTCGACACTCCAGGGGGCTCGTGTACTTTGGGTTTAAAGTCGCCCCTCCGACACCACCGCTAACCCTCGGTGCGACCGGGGGCCCAGTTCACTCAATCGCTGGTTGCCGCAAGTCGCTCTGTCAGGTTATCCTGACAAGATGGGTGTGATCATCACCGACGAGCTGCCAGCGGATCCGTTGGACGCGTTGCGGGAGTTGGCGCGCACCGAGACCGAACTGGACGAGCTTCGCCGCAAGCAGGTTGCTGCGGCTCGTGCCGCTGGTGCGACCTGGGAACAGGTTGGCGAGGCGCTCGGTATTAGTCGCCAGTCGGCATGGGAGTACTACGCCGCTCGGACCCGGGCGGAGATCGCAGCGACCGCTGCTGCCAACACCCAGCTGTCCGACGACGACGCCATGGACCTCGCGGTGGAAGAGGTCCGAGCGGCGCGCCGTCGTCGACGCGCCGGCTGAATCGGTTTCGCAGTGCGGGTGGTACTGGACGCGAACGTGTGGGTGTCGGCCGCGATCCAGGCCGGCCCGTCACATCGGATCGTGCAGCGCTGGCTCGCAGGAAGCGCGGACTTTGAGGTCATCCTCTGCCCGCGGTTGATCGGGGAGGTCGGCGACGTGCTCACTCTGCGCCCGAGGATGCGCAAGTGGATCGACCTCGACGTTGCCGAGCGCTACGTCGACACGCTCCGAGTTCTGGGCGACGTTTTCCCGGATCCGACGGTCGTCGAGTCGGCCACTCGTGACGTCGACGATGACTACCTCGTCGCCCTCGCTCGCGGCCATGGCGCCGACTACATCGTTACCGGCGACAAGGACCTCCTCGAGTGGCCCGAGCAGCGCCCGCCAGTGATCACGCCGGCGGCGTTCGACGATCTACTGGGGGAGTAGCGGGGGTGTCGCTCTGCAAATGGTTTGCTAATGGCAGCCAGCGGCAACGAGCGGCAGCGAGCGGCAAGTAGCGTTGAGGCCGGTCGCCAGTTGCCGTTGTTTGCCGCTTCCTGCCGCCTGTTGCCTTTCGTTGCCGGATGGGGGAGGTGAGTTCAAGTCCGCCCTCCGACACCATCGAACTCCCTGGTCAGAGCGGGTGCGCTTGCGGCGCTCGTCGTCACGCAGCTCGGCCACATCTGGCACGACCGACGCATTGATCATGGGATTGATGGCGAGATCGAGCTGGTCGACCAGGTCGCCCGAGAGCCGAGCGATGACGAGGTGCGACGTCACCGACGATGCAGCTAGTGGGCGAACCCGCCCTGTTCGTCGCGCGGCATCTCGAACCAGTCGTCGAGGGTGATCGCAGGGGCGCCGTAGAGCTCGTTGGCCAAAGCGGGCTCTCCGTGCTCGCCCGCGACGTCGAGATAGGCGATCAACTCTGTGACCTCGGCGAACTCAGCGTTGCGGATCAACTTGGCGACAAGTCGTGCCTGCCAGAGCTTCAGGTGGATGACCCTGGCCTCGGGGTAGCAAGCGGCAGCGAAGCGCTCCGTTGCGTCCGACAACGTGATCGCATCGGGGCCGTAGATGTAGAGGCGCTTGCCCAGCGCCCGGTTGTCCTCATATGACGCGGCGACCATCCGCCCGAAGTCGGCTGCAGCGAAGAAGTGCAGCGGGGGCGGGTTCTTGCCGTCCACGACGACCGCCCATTTGCCGCCGCGAACGAAGTTCTGCAGGGTCTCCATCACCCAGGTGGGGCAGAAGATCGCGTACGGGAGGCCGCTGTCGCGCACGAGCTGCTCGGTGCGCATCTTCACGTCGGTTCTGTAGAACCACCGGTTCTCTTCGCTGAGCGTGGTCGCGGAGACGTAGCCAAGGCGATCGAGTCGGCCCTCCGCGACTTCGATGACGTGGCTCGTGGCGGTGTACTCCGTTGCCGGCGTCAGGTTGATGTGGACCGCGTCGCCCCCCGCCATCGCTGAGCGGACATCGTCGATGTTCATCGCCGATCCTTCGGCGATCTCGACGGCGTCGCCGAAGATCGCGTGCGCCTCCTCGGCGCTGCGAGTGAGGATCCGGATCGAGTGGCCGGCCTCGATGAGGCGGTCGACGACCGGCCGACCCAACAGGCCCGTCGCACCGATGACCAAGATTCGATTGAGCATCACGCAATCCTTTCGATCTACGCGCGGTGTGAGGCGAACGCCTACCCGGGCCCTCGACCCAGACGGCCTTCTTGCCGCTCCGCCGGGATGACCGGTGAGTCGATGTGGGACGGGTGGAGTTCGATCAGCTCCGACGGTGCCTCGACCGAAGCGGTATCGATCACTCCTGTGCCCACGATGTCGTCAGGGCAGTGAAGGTTGCCGCACCACCGTTGAGGGCCCCGACGAATCCTCCAGCCGGGCTGCCCCAAGCGCTTGCGAGATACAGCCCCTTGACCGGAGTCTCGTTCTGGATTCTCGTCATGTAGGAGTTGTCCATCGACTGTTCGAAGCCGTAGATCGCCCCCTGGGTGTTGCCCGTGTACGCCCAATTGGTGAGAGGCGAGGCCGTCACCTTGACCTCGATCATGGACGAGAGACCGGGAATCACCAGCTCTTCGGCCCGCCGGATCAGGCTCTCACTCCACCGCTCTTTCTCCTCCTCGTATGCCCCCTTGTCGCCCTTGACGTAGTCGCTCTCGAACTTTCGCCAGGGTTCCCAGCCGCTCATATGGAAAAGCATCACGGTGGAGGTTCCGGGCCGCGAATAGCCTTCGAAGGCATTGTCGTAAACGGTCACGCTGAACCCGGTGTGTTCGTAGTCCCCTCTCAAGCTGGCCTCGTATTCAGCCTCGGGTCCGGCACCGGTCGAGACGTGCGTGCTGTATGCGTCGGTCTT
>CAMYIK010000254.1 GCA_947258365.1 uncultured Thermoleophilia bacterium
GATTATGCAGTGCCCTCGGGACGCCCCGACCTCCAACAGTTAGCCGGTTCTCGGGTGACGTGCCGCCCTGTGTGTCGGACGAGGTGGTGCGGTCGGTGGCCGAGTCGATCCGCTTGCCCCACGCCACGTCGTCGGTGTATTCGAACACGAACGTCCGGGCGACGCTCCGGTCGAACGACGCAGTGACGCCAGAGCACTACGGTCCCGGACATGATTGTCGTGATCGGTGACGTATGTATCCGTGAAGGCTCACTCGATGCTGCGGTAGCGCTGAGTCGCGAGCACGTCGAGCGGTCACGTCGCGAAACTGGATGCATCAGTCACGATGTCCATCACCATGTCGACGACGCTCACCGTTTGGTGTTTGTTGAGCGTTGGGCTGATCGCGCTGCGATCGACGCGCACTTCGGCGTCCCGGAGTCGGTTGCGTTCGCTCGCGAGCTGACCGCCCTCGCAACCGATCGGCCAATCATCAAGGTCCACGAAGTGACGACCCGGCCGGCGGCCGACCAAGCCGTCGGGCCGCGATTCGCGTGGGTGTTACCTCGAGCCCACCGCGCTGCATCGCGCCGGTTATCGCACGGTCACCTCCGTTGGAGTTGTGGGGGGCCACGTCGGTCCACGGACTCGAAACCTGCGGCACGGAAACCCAACCGATATCGGCCCAGTCCAGCGCCACGGGATCACGGTTCGGATCGGACGGCGCTGGAGCAGTATCGCGTCAGATATGCGTGGGGCCTGCGGTCCCGGCGCCGATCGGTACGTGCCGTTCTCGGACGGGTTGAAGCCTGGGAGCCGTTGAACAACTACGAGCGGCTCGCGCTCGGGTAGCAGGCCGATCGACCGATCGGAGGTGTCGCCGTGTGCTACGTCACCCGCGCCGGTGAGGCTGAGTCGTGGAATGTCTGCCACGGTCGATCAGCCTCTCACTGGCGTCGCCCTGGAGATCGATTTACCGACCGGTGAACGTGTTCTGATGTGATCTCGACCCGGTGGGCCGGCTAGGGCAGCGTTGGAATAGTGCCGTTCACGATGCCAGCCCGGATGTCCCGCAGCGCGGGCCGAACGAAACCAGGAACCTGGTTGTTGGTCCGGTGGAACGAGGCGAGGTCGACGCCACCCGTCGCGAGATTCTCGTAGACCAAGCCACTCGCCCATGAGCCGTCGACCAGCCCCTCGATCTGACGGTAGGTCGCAACGTCGAAGTTCTTGACTGCACTCGTCAGCAACACCTTCGCCCGGTCGCGGTCGAACAGTCTGAAGGGGTCGAGATCCGGGTACACCACGCGGACCTCTTCCCCAGTGGCCTTGCGTTCAACGGCGGCGCCGTACGTGCCGAGCCCTGTCGCTCCCGCAACGGGGAAGACGGTGTCGGCGCCTTGGTCGAACAGGTCCCCGGCGATCGCGAACCCCAACGCAGGGTTCCCGAAGTCGAAGGTGAACAGGCCGCTCTGTGTGCCGACATCCCAACCGAGCACTTCCACCTCGCCTCCGGTCTGGGCGTTGAAATAGTCGACACCGAGTGCGTAACCGTTCATGAAGTCGGTCACCGACGGGACCGGAAGCCCGCCATAGGTGGCGACCTTGCCGGTCGTGCTGGCCGCGGCAGCGGCGTAGCCGGCCATGAACGCAGGCTGATCCGACTCGAAGACGACCGAGGCCGCGTTGCCCGGATTCAAGAAGACGTAGTCGATGCCTGCGAAACGCTGGCCGGGGTAGTCCAGCAAATACGGCTCCATCACGGCGCCGACGATGAAACCGACACCGATGATGAGATCGCAATTGCCAGAGACGGCCCAGCCATCGATTGTTTCGGCGATGCCGGCCTCGGTCCCGGGCTCGGCTGTGATGAGCTCGACCTGCAGCCGTCGTGACGCCTGCTCGGCCCCCGCCAGCACCCCCGAGTTGAACGCAGCGTCGTCGAACCCGGCGGGGTCGGCCACCACACAGACTGTGCCGTTCATGCCCGATTTCGCCGCGACGGGAGCGGCGATGAAGATGCCTGAGGCCAGAGTCAGCGCCGCAACCGACGCCAGTGCCTTCCGAAAAGCAAACATGACAACCTCCTGGTTTGGCCGGTGCCCGCATCGGACCAGCGGAGACATGCGGAAGCCCGGCGTGTCCCTCTCAGGATCGCGGACCCCATGGCGTGTGGCCCAGAGGCGGAAGCCACAAACAACGCACGTCGGACTCGCCGGGGCGGCATGCACCGCGGGAACGTCCGCGTTGCCAGCGGAAGGCGCTCGACAACCCCGCACGTAATCCCCGTTCGCAAGCGCCGGGACACGAGCAACCTCGGCCCGAGCCGCACATCCCATCGTCCCGGTCACGATGCGGGCAGGCATCGCCTGTAGCCGGTTTGGAGGCGCACATTCTCGCGCTGCTGGCCAAGCGCCGAGGTGCCGAACTCGGGTGGGTCGTGGCCTCGTGGAGCTGTGTCGATATGGGTCGGCTCGGCACCACGCGACGGGTGCGGGCGCGCCTGGGAGGCGGGATGGGAACGTCGCCGGTGTGTCAGCGGTCGGAATCGGGAGTGGCGGATCGTGGGGACCCGTCCGCCACAGGTGCTCTCGACGGTGCGAGGCTCCGGGGCGATGTCGGAGCTGATCTCGGCGATGGTGCTGGTGTTCGTTGCCGAGCTCGGCGACAAGACCCAGCTGGTCGCGCTCGGTTTCGGTGCTCGCTACCGGTTGCGGCTCGTCGTCATCGGGATCGCGATCGCTTATCTCGCGGCCGGTCTGGTGTCGGTGGTGGTCGGTGCGCTCATCGGGGCGGCGCTGCCGACGCGGGTGGTGAGCATTGGCGGTGGTCTGTTGTTCATTGGATTCGCGATCTGGTCGGTCGTCCGACCTGACGAAGATCCCGAGGCGAGCGACGAAACGGTCGGGACGGGGGAGGGCGGCGCGACCCGAGTGGTGTCGTCGGTGGCGGTCGCCATGTTCGTCGCCGAGTTCGGTGACAAGACGATGCTGGCAACGGCAACGTTGGCAT
>CAMYIK010000255.1 GCA_947258365.1 uncultured Thermoleophilia bacterium
TTCGCAGCGTCGTCTCGAACATCCTCGGCGGCTGAGCGCTCTTCCGGACTGGCTGTCGCTTCGGGACGGTGGAGTCATTGTCGCCGTGAAGGCGGTGCCGCGCAGTCGTAAGACCCAGATCGTGGGCGAACAGAACGGCTTGCTCCGGGTGCAGATCGCGGCGGCCCCACACAAGGGGCAGTCGAATGCCGCGCTTTGTGCCTATCTCGCCGAGCTCGCCGGGGTACGCCCCCGCAACGCACGAATTCGCCGCGGCTCGGGCGGGGCGCGTAAGTTAGTCGAGATCGATGGTGATGCCTCCATATTGGCTAAACGCCTGACGGCGGCGAGAGCCTCCGCCACCGGATGAGTACCGCCAGCGGCCCTCCCAGCCCAGGCGATGCCGCGTTAGCAGCCGGGCAACGGCGTCTGCGCCATGCCGCGCGGGTGCGGGCCCTCATCCTGCCGGTCATAGCCCTGGTTGTCCTCGCGCTCGATCAGATCTCGAAGATCGTGGTCAGGGCATCGATCGAGCGTGGTGACTTCATCGGGCTGTTCCCGGGTTTTGGTCTGACGCGTGTTCGCAACGAAGGCATCGCCTTTGGCCTGTTCCCGGGACGCCCTGGCGTCGTCGCAGCCCTGACCGTGATCGCGCTGGTCGCCATCGGAATCGCCGTAGCCCGTACTGCTCGCGGGAGTCTGGCTGTAGCCGTGGGCGGGGGAATGCTCATCGGCGGCAGCATCGGCAATCTGATCGACCGGGTCGCACGAGGGGGGGTGACCGATTTCCTCGATCCGGTCGCATGGCCGGCGTTCAATATCGCCGATGTGGGAATCGTCTGCGGAGTGGCGCTGATCGTCGTTGGACTGACCTTCTTCCACGACGACGAATGAGTGAGCCGACGCTCGAGATCGAGGTTGGTCCCGAGCAGGCGGGCCGGCGCCTGGACGTAGTGGTCGGAGCGGTCGAGCAGGTCGGCAGCCGTGCGGAGGCGCAGCGCCTGATCGACCAGGGGCGCGTCCTCGTCGATGGGCAGCCTCGAGCTAAACGGCATCAGCTCGCCGACGGCGAGCGCCTCACCATCCGCCCGGTCGCATCGGCTCCGCCGATGACACTCGCGGCTGAGGAGGTCCCGCACGAAGTGCTCTATGAAGACGAATCACTGCTGGTGGTGGACAAGCCGGCCGGCGTCGTCACCCATCCGAGCAAGGGGCACGAGAGCGGCACGCTCGTGAACGGACTGCTTGCCCGGGCGATCGCCGGAGGAGATGACCCGCTCAGACCGGGCATCGTGCACCGGCTCGATCGCGACACTTCGGGCCTGCTGGTCGTCGCGCGCACCCCGCGAGCCCATCGGCGCCTGCAGCGCTCGCTGCGAGACCGTCAGATGGAGCGGCGCTACGTGGCGTTGGTTCATGGCCGCATGCCACCGGCGATCACCGTCGATCGTGCGATCGGTCGCGATCCGCGCAATCGCACCCGCATGAGCGTTTCGGCGTCAGAGGGGCGTGACGCGGTGACACACCTACGTCGCGTCGCCGAGCACGGTTGTTTCAGCTATGTCGAGGCCCGCCTGGAGACAGGCCGCACGCATCAGATCAGGGTTCATCTGGAGTCCGAGGGCAACCCTGTGGTCGGTGACCAGGTGTACGGCAAGCGTCAGCCCGATCTGGGCCTGTCGCGGCAGTTCCTGCATGCGTGGTATCTCGGATTTCCGCATCCGGAAAGCGGCGAGAAGATCGAAGTTCGCAGCCCGCTGCACGCGGAGCTCGTCGACGCCCTAGATCGAATCGATCCCGAGGAGCTCCTACCGCGGTCGCCAGACCGCTAGGATTGCCGCGGACCTGAACGACGACCCGTCGCGAATCACCCCCGATGGCGGTGCCCCACAAGGGGTTCCATCGGACTCGTGGCGGATATGTAATTCACAACCACGCAAGGAGCAGCCCGTGGCTACCGTCACGATGAAGCAGCTGCTGGAGTCCGGAGTCCACTTCGGCCACCAGACGCGCCGCTGGAACCCGAAGATGAAGCGCTACATCTTCGGTGAGCGCAGTGGTATCTACATCATTGATCTGCAGCAGACCCTCGTCTTGCTGGAGCGCGCACAGGCATTCGTTCGCGCCATCGCCGAGCGAGATGGCATCGTGCTGTTCGTCGGCACCAAGAAGCAGTGCAAGGACTCGATTTCGGCGAGCGCTGAGCGCTGCAACATGCCGAGCGTAGCCAACCGTTGGCTCGGTGGCCTGCTGACGAACTGGGGCACCGTGAACAAGCGTGTCCAGCGACTCCATGAGCTGCGCACCCAGAAAGAGGGCGATCAGCTCAAGCTACTCCCGACCCGAGAGCGTCTCTCCGCCGTTGCCGAGCTTCAGAAGCTCGAGACCAATCTCGGTGGCGTGTCCGCCATGGAGCGTCTGCCCGACGCGGTGGTCGTGGTCGACCTCAACAACGAGGCCATCGCGGTGCGCGAGTGCAACAGACTTGGCATCCCGATCATCGGCCTGGTCGACACGAACTGCGACCCCGATGAGGCTACTTACATCATCCCGGGCAACGATGACGCGATCCGCTCCTGTGACCTCGTCCTCGGTGCGCTTGCTGATGGGGTAATCGAGGGTCGCATGGGCCAGCAGGCCTCGCGAGAGGCCGTTGCGGAAGCTCAGGCGGCGCCCGCCGAGACGCCCGCTGCGCCCGCCGAGACCCCGGCTGTGCCTGTGGCGGCTCCCGCGGCCGCCGAACCGGCTGCGGCCGAGGCTGCGCCCGTCGAGGAGTCTCCCGCTGAGCCCCCGGCTGTAGAAGCTCCCGCTGCGGAAGCTGCTGCTCCCGAGGCCCCCGCCGCTGAGGCCCCCGCCGCTGAGGCCCCCGCCGCTGAGGCCCCCGCCGCTGAGGCCCCCGCGGAAGAGGCTCCGGCCGCTGAGCCCGAGACTCCCGCGGACGCGCCCGAGGCGAGCGCCGAGACCCCGCAGTAATCCTTCTCCATCCGATCAACC
>CAMYIK010000256.1 GCA_947258365.1 uncultured Thermoleophilia bacterium
CCCGTTACCTGGAACATCTTCGCGACGCCTGGAACTTTCGTTTTCCCGATGCGCCCTTGGAGCGCCAGGCCGTCACCCTGACGGTACCCGCTTCCTTCGATCCGGCGGCCCGGGAGCTCACTGCCGAGGCCGCTGCCGCGGCCAGTCTGAGCGGCCTGACGCTTCTGGAGGAGCCGCAGGCGGCTCTGTACAGTTGGATCCAGTCCAGCGGCGGAGACTGGCGCAAGCAGGTCGAAGTGGGCGACATCATACTGGTCGTCGATCTCGGTGGTGGCACCACCGATCTTTCGCTGATCGCGGTCACCGAGCGCGAGGGATCTTTGCAACTCACCAGGGTCGCGGTCGGCGATCATATTCTCCTTGGCGGCGACAACATGGATCTCGCGCTCGCCCACGCGGTTCGCAACAAGCTCGCCGCCGAAGGCAAGCAGCTCGATCTCTGGCAGTTGCAGGCACTCACCCACGGCTGCCGGTCGGCAAAGGAAACTCTGCTCGCTGACGGCGAACAGGAGGCGGTTCCCGTGGTGGTACCGAGCCGTGGTGCCCGCCTGATCGGTGGCACCCTGCGCACCGAATTGACCCGCGAAGAGGTTGCCAAGACCCTGATCGAGGGATTCTTCCCGGTCGTGGATGCGGCCTCAAAACCGGCGATCCGGGCCCGCACGGCCTTGACCAAGCTCGGACTGCCCTATGCACAGGATGCGGCCGTGACCCGCCATCTGGCCGGATTTCTGAGCCGTCAGGCCGGGGCGACGGCGGATCTGCCGGGCTTCGAAGTCGGCGCCGAGGGCCGCTCGTTTCTCCACCCCACTGCCATGCTTCTGAACGGAGGGGTCTTCAAGGCCGAGTCCATTGCCAGCCGAACCCTGGGAGTCGTGAACGCCTGGCTCGACAGTGAGAACGGCCCCCCGGCCCGGCGTCTCGAAGGCGCGGACCTCGATCTCGCCGTCGCCCGGGGAGCGGCCTACTACGGATATGTGCGCCGCGGGCAGGGTGTACGCATTCGCGGCGGAACCGCCAAGGCCTACTATGTCGGCATCGAGAGCGCGATGCCCGCCGTGCCCGGCATGGAACCGCCTATCCAGATCATGTGTATCGCCCCCTTCGGCATGGAGGAGGGCAGCGAGGCGGAGTTGCCGCCCCAGGAGGTGGGGTTGGTGGTTGGCGAACCCGTGCGTTTCCGGTTTTTCGGCTCTTCCGTGCGCCGCGAAGACTCGGTGGGAATCACCAGCGAGCACTGGTCGCCCGATGAAATCGAAGAGCTCGAGGAGATCGAGGCCGATCTTCCGGCCGAGGGCCGCAGTGCCGGCGAGGTGGTCCCGGTGCGGCTACACGCCGCGGTGACCGAGGTGGGCACCCTGCGTCTGGAGGCCGTGCCGCGGGAAGGTGCCCCCGGCTGGAAAGTCGAGTTCGACGTCCGAGGGGAGGGCTGACGATCGCCCGCGCGAAGAAACCCCGTTATCTGGTAGGCATCGATCTCGGCACCACCCACACACTGCTGGCCTACGCGCCGCTCAAGGCAAAGACCGTCGGCGACATCGAACTGTTCGAGATCGAGCAGTTGGTGGCCCCGGGTGAGGTGGCGCCGAGGGTGCTGTTTCCATCCATGCGCTACCATCCGGCGGCGCCCGAGCTGTCCGCGGACGACCTGCGGCTGCCCTGGGAGCTGTCGGATCCCGCCGGCGTGCGGCCCTTGGTGTTCGGCGAGCTGGCACGGGATCTGGGCAGCCGGGTACCGGGTCGGCTGGTGACCAGTGCCAAGAGCTGGTTGTCGCACGCGGCCGTGGATCGTGGCGCCGCCATTCTCCCTTGGGGAGGGGTCGAGGGCGTCAGCAAGGTCTCGCCGATCGACGCCAGCGCCAGCTACCTGAGCTATCTGCGCGACGCCTGGAACCAGGGTTTCGGCGCCCACCCGCTGGAGCACCAAGAGGTCGTCCTTACCGTGCCCGCCTCCTTCGACGAGGCCGCGCGGGCGCTGACCGTGGACGCTGCCAGAATCGCCGGTCTGCAGCGCCTGCGCCTGCTCGAGGAGCCGCAGGCTGCCTGCTACGATTGGATACATCGGCACCGGGAGTCGCTGGCGGACGCGCTTTCCGGCGTGCGTTTGCTATTGGTCGTGGACGTTGGCGGCGGTACCACCGACCTGACGCTTATCCGCGTCAGTTTCGACCAAGGTACGCCGACATTGGAGCGCATCGGTGTCGGCGATCATCTGATGCTCGGCGGGGATAACATGGATCTGGCTCTGGCGCACGTCATTGAACAGCGTTTGGGCGGCAGTCGATTAAGCTCGGCATCGCTCTCGCAACTGTTGCAGCAGTGCCGTGGCGCGAAGGAGCGCTTGCTCGGGGCCGAGGCACCCGAGGCGGCCACGGTGACGCTAGTGGGCAGCGGCTCGCGCCTGGTTGGTGGTGCGCGCTCCGCCAAGCTCGGCCGCGACGAAGTCGATGCGCTGGTGGTGGATGGCTTCTTTCCAGAGGCCGCTATTGACGAGCGTCCCCACGGACGTCGCGGGGCCATTGTCGAGTTCGGCCTCCCCTATGCCGCCGATGCGGCGGTGACCCGACACGTCGCCGCCTTCCTTGCCATGCACGCGGAGACCATGGCGGCGGCGCTCGAGGATTCGTCGCCGCCGACACGGGCGTCTCTGGCGCCGGATACGGTCCTCTTGAACGGCGGTGTCTTCAACAGCCACGCGTTGACCCGGCGCCTCATGGAGGTGCTCGAGCGCTGGCGGAACGGGCCTGTCCGGCAACTCCATATTCAAGACCCGATGACCGCGGTGGCCCGGGGCGCGGTGGCCTACGCGGCCTCCCGGCTCGGTCAAAGTCCCAGTATCGGCGGCGGCGCGGCCCGCAGCTACTATCTGATCCTGGATGGGGACGACGGCGAACGCCAGGGGCTGTGTCTCCTGCCGCGCGGCAGTGCGGAAGGAGAGGAGGTGCTGCTCGAGGGGCGCACGTTTTC
>CAMYIK010000257.1 GCA_947258365.1 uncultured Thermoleophilia bacterium
CAGCGTCTCCAGACCCAGCATCCATCGCCAGTTGTACTCGTCGAGCATGAGCGACCGCGCCCATCCGGCATCCGACTGGCCCAGCCGAAGGATCAGGTAGTTGGTGAAGAAAGCCACCGAGATTCCGACCACGATGTTGAGCTGATTGAACGACACCATGCGTCCGCGCACCGCCGGCGGCGCGATCTCCGCGATGTACATCGGCGCGATGATCAGCGAGGCGCCGACGCCCAGACCGCCGATCATGCGGGCGACAACCAGGACGACGAACGTCGGAGCCAGTGCCGACGCGACGGCCGAAACGGCATACAGGATCGCGGCCAGGAACAGCACCTTGCGGCGCCCGATGCGGTCACTGAGCGGCCCCGAGACCATCATCGCCAGGGTGGCGGTGAGCGTCAGCGAGCTGACCGCCCACCCGAGCTCGATCTTGCTCAGGTCGAACTGCTGCTCGATGAACTTGACGACGCCGGAGATCACGGACGCGTCGAAGCCCATGAGAAAACCGCCCATCGCGACGGTGAGAGCAACTCGCGTCACATACCGGTACTTGTTCATACAGACTCCCAGGAGACTTCGTGACGATCCGCATCAAGCGTTCATGGCGTGTCGCGGCTTGACGGCGGAGAGACCGGTGATTGCCGCGGGATGTTACTGGTTTTCCGTACTCGTGGCGACCTCGACTCGCGCTGGCCGAGCCCGCGCGACGGGCGCCCGCCACGCAAGTCCATCGCGGGCCCTCCGGCAGTCGAGGCCGAGACCTTTCCATCTGCGTCCGTTCGCCGTACGATCCGCGCCATGCAACCTCTGATGCACCGGGGACTGAAAGCGATCGGATCGGTCGCGATCATCGCGCTGGCACTCGGCGCGTGCGCTGACTCCCCCGCGGACCTGCTGGCCGGCGAGATCATGGCCGTCGCCTATTCGGGATTCCGGGAAGGGCAGCATCCCGATCGCGGAGACGGGGCGGTGAATCCGAGCGCCGGGGAGATTCTCGAGGATCTCGAGATTCTGGTGGCTCACGGCTTCCATTTGATTCGTATGTACGACTCCGGCGAGAACACCCGGCAGACGCTCGAGCTGATCCGGCGACACGAGCTGCCGATCGAGGTCCTGCTGGGAGTCTGGCTCGACGCCGAGCTCAGCAATCACGAGGGATGCCCCTGGCTCGACGAGCCGATCCCCGAAGAGAAGCTGGCGGCCAATGCCGTCGAGAACGCGGCGGAGATCGGGCGCGGCATCGAGCTGGCGAAGGAGTTCGGCGACATCGTGGTCGCGGTCAACGTCGGCAACGAGGTTCTGGTCGATTGGAACGATCACATGGTGCCCCTCCCGCGGGTCATCGCCTATGTGCGCCAGGTAAAGGGCGCCATCGAGCAGCCGGTAACGGTGGCCGACAACTACCTATGGTGGATACAGGACGGTGCGCCTCTGGCCGCCGAGGTCGATTTCCTCGGCGTCCACACCTATCCAGTATGGGAAGAGAAGACGATTGACGAGGCGCTTGCCTTCACGCTCGAGAACGTCAGCGGCGTCGGTGAGGCTCTTCCCGACAAGCCGATCGCAATCCTCGAAGCCGGCTGGGCAACCGTCGCGAGCGAGTTCGGAGAACGCGCCAGCGAGGCCAATCAGGCGCGCTACTACGACCAACTCAAGGAATGGGCGAGCGCCACGGGCACCACCGTGTTCTTCTTCGAGGCCTTCGACGAGCCGTGGAAGGGCAATCCGGACAACCCGCTGGGCGCCGAGAAGCACTGGGGCTTGTTCAACGTCGATCGGACGCCCAAAGAGGTCTTGCGCTGACCTCCCATCGGGGCTCGCCCACGATCAGGACCCGCCGCATCACCAGCTCATCCCATAGCCGAACGCAAACAGCGGATCGTAGTCCTCGTCGCCGACGTTGATGGGATGCTGGTCGGCAGAGCGCGGCCAGGAGAACGAGAGCTTGCCCGTAGGTGCGTAGTCGCCGAATAGCACGTCGGCGACCCCATCTCCCTCCGTGCCCGACAGCCAGATGGCCGCGAACGCGTCGCTCGCCTCAAGTGCCTCGCCGACAATCAGCGGCCGGCCGGAGATCAGCAGTGTCACGACCGGCACGCCGGCGGCAGCGGCGTTGGCGACCACAGCCCGATCCTCTTCGCTCAGCTCCAGGTCCAGATCATCGCCGTGCATCTCGGCGTACGGCCGCTCGCCGACTACCACGACGACAACGTCCGCGCCCTCAGCGTCCGTGCCGTCCGCCGAATGCGTGATCTCGGTCCCGTCCGAGACCGCCTTCTCGATCGCATCGAGAATCGTCGTCCCCTCGGTGATCGCTCCCATGCCGCCCTGCCAGTCGATCGTCCAGCCGCCGCTCTGCATGCCGATGTCGTCGGCGCCCGGCCCGACCACGTGGATCCGCCCCGCGTCCTTCGCGAGAGGCAGCACCCCGCCCTCGTTCTTCAGCAGAACCAGCGACTCCCTCACCGCCTGCCGCGCCACCGCTCGGTGCTCATCCGACCCGAAGCTCGCCTCGAGAGAGCGATCCGCCGTCGGCGACCAGTCGTCGTCGAACAGCCCCGCGGCGAACTTCACCCGCAGGATCCGCCGGACCGCGTCGTCGATGCGCTCCATCGGGATCGCTCCCTCCTCTACCAGCTCCTTCAGCGTCTCGAAGAAGACCGGATAGCGGTCGGGCACCATCACCATGTCCATACCCGCGTTGATCGACACTTCGATGTCGCTCCTGTAGTCGCCCGGCAGCTCATCGATCGCTTTGAAGTCGGAGATCAGGAAACCCTCGAACCCGAGCTCCTCCTTGACGATCTCGGTGAGCAGCCGCCGGCTGCCCGAACACTTGATTCCGTTCCAGCTGCTGTACGACGGCATGATCGTGCCGACGCCCGCCGCGACCGCCGTGACATATCCCTCCATGTGGATCCGACGAAGCTCCTCTTCCGTCAGCTGAACGTC
>CAMYIK010000258.1 GCA_947258365.1 uncultured Thermoleophilia bacterium
CACCGCCACGGATTCGGGAAACCGCGGAGCTAACAGTACGGCGAGGGTGCCGCCACCGCTGTAGCCGAACCACACGATCGAGTCAAAGTCATAGTGGACTAGAAACCGCCGGAGGGCTGCGTCCATGCTGGCGACCACGGGTCTAGAGTAACGGCCGCCGGTCCACATTTCCGGCTGGCAGGCAGTTGCCGGCCCGTCATCGTGATAGCAGGGGCGCCCGAGATAGATCGCCGCGTTGGGGTCTAGGGCAAACAGGCGCAGCGTCACGGGGTTGCGTGGTGTCGGGTCGTCGGCTGCTCGGCCAGCGATGGTCGGAGTCCCGTCGCCGCCGAGGTAGACATGCAGACGGTGCGACTCAGGTGGGGTATTTGCGGCCGCGTCGATGCCGGCGCCCAGGAACACCGCGTGCTCGAACTCGTTGCCCACGATCCTCCGGGCTTCGAGACCGAGAACGCGGGCCTCGGATTCGAACTGGATCGCCGGGGAGACGCAGGCGCCCACCAGCCCCAGCCAGGCAAGTGACAACCCGCGCCGGACGGTCAAGCGATCCCTGCTACGCGTAGAGACGCCTTTCCTCGTCACTGAGTGCCCGCGGGGCGATCTGTCGCGCGTGTGCAAGCCAATCGTCCTCCGGGCCCACTGGCAGGTCAAACAGACGGGCCGTTTTGTCCGCCGACGCGGTCAACACACGCCGACCGTCGGGAGCAAAGACGGCCCCGTGTAGCGCCCCCGCATGACCACCCAGTGTCGCGACGTGCCTTCCGCTCGCCGTGTGCCAGAGACGCGCGGTGCGATCCCAGGACGCGGTCAGGATAAGCCGGCCGCCGGGACTGAATGTGGCGCTGATCACCCGCCCGCGATGGCCCGCCAGCGTGGCCAAGAGGCGGCCTGTGTCCACGTCCCAGACCATGGCGCGGTTGTCGTGGGCAGCGGACACTAGGCGCTGACCGTCGTCGGCGAAGGCGACGTGCCAGACCTGATTGCGATGACCTTCGAGCAGCAGGCGCCGCTCCCCGGTCGAGCCGTCGTACACTGCCACGGTTCCGTCCAGCGACGCTGTTGCAATGTGCCGACCATCCACCGAGATCGACGCGTCGACCACGGCGCCTCGCTGGCTGTCAAGCACGACCCGCAAGGCGCCGTTTTCGGCATCCCAAAGTCTCGCCGTCCCGTCGTCTGACAGGGTGACAATTCTTGCGCCGTCCGGCATGAAAAGAATCTGCCGGATGAACGCATCGTGACCCACGCATCGGGTGATTTCATGGCCGCTATCGATGGCCCAGACCAAAGCGCTGCGGTCCTCGCCGCAGGTCGCGACTCGGCGACCGTCGGGGGCGAAGGCGACGTGTCCGACCCACCCCTCGTGACCTCTCAACGTTTGCACGCACGTCCCGCTGGAGGGATCCCAGAGTCTTGCGGTGCCGTCTTCCGAGGCGGTCGCGATGAGCTCGCCCGAGGCGGCGTATGCAAGCTCCCAGATCGGCCGTGTGTGGCCTTCGAGGATTGCTCTGAGTTGCCCGCTCACGGCGTTCCACAGCCGCGCGGTCCAGTCTTCGGAAGCGGTCGCGATGTGCTTCCCGTCAGGGGAGAAGATGGCGCCGTAGACTTCGCCTTCGTGGCCCGCCAGGATGGCGGCCGGGTCGCCGACGGACATGTCCCAGACCCGCGCGGTGCCGTCCTCGCCGGCGCTGACGAGGGTCCGGCCGTCGGCTGAAAAATCCCGGCGCCAGACCGTCCCCGCATGACCGCTCAAAGTGACCACCGGCGATCCGCTCGACGCCTCCCAGAGCCGGAGCGTCCCGTCATCGGCGGCCGATGCGATACGGCGCCCGTCGGGAGAGAATCCAGCGTCGAACACTTGACCTTCATGGCCAATCAGGGTGGCGATGGGTTCCCCGTCGACGGTCGACCAAACCCGAACCGTGGTGTCCGCCGATGCGGTCAACAACATGCGGTCGTCCGGCGAGAACTCGATCGGTTCGACCCCGCCCGAGTGGCCGCGCAACACCGCTCGGCATCCAAACGTGGCGGCGTCCCAGAGGCGCGCGGTGGCGTCCCAAGAAGCGCTGGCCAGGGAGCGGCCATCATGGGAGAACACAACGCGGTAGATGGGCGCCTCGTGCCCCTCGAAGCAGGCCAGGCAGATGCCCGTGCACGAATCCCACAGGCGCGCCGTCTGGTCCGCGGAAGCGGTCAGTACCCGAGTGCCGTCGGGCGAAAAGACGACGCAGTAGATTGCGCCTTCATGCCCTATCAGAGCCGTCTGCGGCCGGGCCGTGGCGACCTCGAAGACCCTGGCGGTGCCGTCGGCGGATGCCGTCACCACCGATCGGCTTTGCGGAGAAAATGCGACGTCGTGGATGGCTTCGACATGGCCCGTTAGAACACCGAGGATAGCCCCGGTCTCGACCTCGTGAAGGGTCGCCGTACCGTCAGAAGAGGTGGTTGCCGCGCAGCGACCATCGGCGGCGAAGGCGCCCTTGAGCAGTTGACCCCCGTGACTCTCGAGCGTGTGTCGAAGCGCGCCTGTCGCGGTATCCCAAAGGCGGGCCGAGGCGTTGCGGCCCAGCGTGAGAATCAACGCCCCGTCCGGCGAGAAGATCGCCTGATTCAAGGGACCGGCGCCGCTCAGTATCCGGCGCTCGCGCAGCGTGAAGACGGCGCGCAGCAGCGCCGCTTCGATCCGACTTGCAGATGCCGGTGCGGCGTCCGCATCTTGCGCACCCTCCAGCGCGAGCAGCAAACCGAGGGTGACGTCGCCGTTCTCGACTTCCAAGCGGGACTGGGTGCCGAGTCGATCGAGGCGCTGGCGGCCGGCTTCGGCCTGCGCGTCGCGCTCTCGCTGCCGCTGTCGCTCCGCTTCCCGTCGCCGCTCCTCCTCGGCGGTGATCGAGGTCTCGATGTAGCTCCGTAGGTCGTCGAT
>CAMYIK010000259.1 GCA_947258365.1 uncultured Thermoleophilia bacterium
CCCGCAGGGCCAGCTCGGTCAGGTTCTCGCCCTTCGCGACGCTGATCACCGACTCGAGGAGCAGACGTGCCTCGACGAGGCGGCCTTGGATGCCGTAGATGGTCGCCTTGGTGACCAGCGCTTCCCCGATCACCGGCAAGAGCTGAAGCTCCTCAGCCGCGAACAGCGCCCTTTCGGCGGCGACGAGAGCACCGTCGTAGTCGCCGTCGAGGAACAACGCACGGGCCAGCAGGCCTGCCAACCGCGCCAGCTCCGGGTCGGCCGTGAGGTCGTCGACGTCATCGATTTGCTCTTCGATCAGCTCGATGGCGTGTTTGGTCTTGAGGCTCTCGAGGTTGATGAGGGCACTCAGCGCCGCCCCGCGCCGCACCCCGGTTACGTCACCGCGCCGCCTACTCAGTGCCATGGCATCTTCGGCGAAACCTTGCGCTTCATCGAAGCACAACAGGGCGCTGGCTGCGGCGGCCATCTCCTCATTGATGGCCACGCGCCGTTCGGGCGGGAGATCGAGATCGAGCTCGAAGATCCTCGATCCGAGAGACAAGACCGCGTCGTTGGCGTACAGCGTCGAGGCTCGGGCAAGCGCGGACATGAGAACCTCGGCGGCACGGCCCCGGAGGGCGTCGGCCTCGGTGCCGGCCGCCGTGACCTCGAGGGCGCTCAGGTAATGGTCGGCGGCGACCACCGCATCGTCGGGACCGCCGAGCGATTCGACGTAGCGGGCGGCGGCGACGTGACGGGCCCGGCGCACGTCGCGGCTCATCCGACTGAGCCCCACCTCGCGCACCAGCTCTTGGACAAAACGGAATCCCCCATGCAACGCAGACCGCGGGTCGCGCACCGGTTCGACCAGCTCTTGGTGAACGAGTCCGTCGAGGCCTGTCGCGACTTCGCCTTCGCTTCTGCCGCTGATCGCGGCCAGCCCCGCAGGGGTGACGACGTTCCCCAGGATGGCGGCGTCCTGGAGCAACGATCGGTGTTGCGAGCCGAGCCGGTCGATCCGGGCGCCGATCAACGATTGGAGAGTCTCGGGCACCGCGATCTCCTCGACATCTGTCAGCGCGGTGCTCTTGCCGTCGACCGAGGCGATCAGTCCGCGGCCCATCAGGGACCTGACCAATTCGACGGCGTAGAGCGGCACCCCTGCGGCCCGGTCGATGATGTGCGACCGGAGTCGAGGTTCGAGTTCGCCCATCATCCCCTCGACGAGTTGCCCCATCTCGGTGTCGGACAAGGGCCCCAGACGGAGGCTCACTACTCCGCGGCGGCCCGCCGTCCAGCCGTGGCGGCGCTCCAGGAGTTGGGGACGAGTGAGCGCGAGCACGAGCATGGGGGAATCGGGCAGCCAGTCGGCGAGCTGTTCCACCAGGTCGAGCAGGCCGGCGTCCGCCCATTGCAGGTCCTCGAAGACCAGAACCGTGGTCCCCTTGGTCGCCATGTGGGCGAAGTAGTTGCGGATTGCTGCGTCGAATTCGGCACGGTCCCCATCGGGAGACGCTCCGCAACAAATGAGCGCGCCGAGCCACTGCTGGAGCCGGGCCCGTTCTGGCGCATTGCCGACAAATACGTCGAGTGAAGCATCGAGCGCAGCAGTGACGGTGGCGTCATCATCGTCTTCTGTGACCCCGATGCGGCCGCGCAGCATGTCGGAAAGCGCTCGCGAGGCGACCCCCTCGGCGCCGTAGGCCGACGAGCGGCCCTGGTTCCAGAGAATGGGGGCGGCCAAACCATCGGCGTACTTCTGAAGCTCCCACACGAGCCGTGACTTGCCGATGCCGACCTCGCCGACGATCGAGACCATCCGGGCCCGCTTGTCGCGCCCGACACCGGTGAGCAAGTCCTTTAGGAGCTGAAGCTCGTCACGACGACCGACGAAAGGAGGGTCGAGGCCCTGGACCCGACCGTAGCCGCGGCGTTCGGCAACCACCCGCAGGGCTCGCCAAGTGAGGACGGGTTCGAGTTTGCCCTTCAGCGCTGGAGTTCCGGCCGCTTCAAAGGCGATGGCGTCGCGCGCCGCGAGGTAGGTCGCTTCCCCGACCAGGACCGTTCCGGGTTCAGCCGCGGTCTGAAGCCGAGCGGCCGAATTCACGAGATCCCCGACGATCATCCCGGTGGACTGATTTCCTCCGGGCTTGACCGCTGCTTCGCCGGTGTGGACACCGACGCGCAGCGTGATGTCGGGGTCGCCGGCGTCTGCCGCCAGCTTGGCAACCGTTTGCTGCAACTCGAGCCCGGCGCGAACTGCTCGCTCGGCGTCATCCTCATTCGCAATGTGAGCCCCCCACACCGCCATGACGGCATCGCCGGCGTATTTGTCCACAACGCCGCCGAAATGGTCGATGACGGCGCGAGAGCGCTCGAAGTAGTCGCTGAGGAACGAGGCCACCTCTTCGGGGTCCTGACGTTCGGAACGAGTGGTGAACCCGACCAGGTCCGCAAACAGCACCGTCACCAAGCGACGTTCGACTATTTCGGTTTGGCCCACTGGTGGAGAGCTCTCGGTTTGGGTTGGCTCGCCGAGTCCTGCTCCACAGGTACGACAGAACCGGTCATCCGGTGCCACCGAGGTGCCGCACGCCGGACAGAGGCGACCCAGCTCCGCTCCGCAGTTGCTGCAGAAACGGTCCTCAGCGGGTGATTCCGATCCACATTGGGCGCATCTGTTCATGTGACTTCCCCAGGCTACTCAGGGTGCGTCAGGGATGAATCAGGGGAAGACCCGATGGTCGTGGTGGCCGCGGTGACGCACACTCAAAGGAGACAAGCAACCACCACTGTTATCACCCAAAGGAAGTGTTCGTGATGTTGATCTTCTTGGCGTGGATCCTTCTCGCCATTGTGTCCCTCCCCCTCGCCATCCTGGCGTTGGTGCTCTACCCGATCGTATGGGTGATCTCCCTCCCG
>CAMYIK010000260.1 GCA_947258365.1 uncultured Thermoleophilia bacterium
CTGAGCAGGCAAAGGCCGAACGCATTGTCGACGTCCTCGCCGGGCTGCTCAGTCAGGCCAATCCGACGGTGACGCCGGGTGGCGACCAGCTGCGCGTCGCAGACCTGATCGACCAGATCGAGGAAGAAGTCGATGGACTCACGGATCAGCCCCTCGTGCAAGCCCGCATGTGGGAAATGCTGGCCGAGATCGACTTCACGCGTAGCCGTTACGATGATGCACGCGCTTTCCTCGACCGCGCGCTGGCGGTTTACGAGGCCGAGCCGGATCGCGTCGGCGAAACCGCGCGCGTCCACCACACGACCGCGGCGCTGGTCCTGCAGACGCGCGGCGCCGCGGAGGCCGAGCCGCTGCTGCGCGCCTCGGTCGCTCGACATCGCGAGCTGTTCGGCAATCTGCACCGCGACACCAGCAAGGCAATTCAGGAACTCGCCTCCGCCCTCCTGGCCGACCGCCCGGACGAGGCAATGAGGCTCATCAACGAAGCGATGCTGATCGAGCAAACCAACGGCGATCCGCAGTCGATGAACATGGCAGCCATTTTCAATCGGCTGGGTATTTACTACTACCAGCTCGCCGACTATGCGACGTCCAAAGACAATTTCGAAAAGTCGCTCGTCATTCTCGAGTCCCACGTCGGTGGCGAGCATCCGCATGTCCTGGCAGTGTCGAACAACATCGCCTCGTGCATGGTCGGACTGGGCAACTATCACGAGGCGGAACTTCTCCAGCGGGAGCTGATCGATATCCGCCGCCGGATTCTCGGGCCGAAAACACAAGGCGTCGCGGTGGGCCTGGAAAGCCTGGCCGGCGCGCTCGCCCACCAGGGTAAACTCGAGCAAGCGCGGGGCGCCTATGAGGAGGCGCTGGGCATTTACGAAGCCGTGATGGGCAAGGAAAGCGGCTACGTCGCCAATACGCTACGTAACCTCGGTGTCATCTGTTTGTTGCAGGATCGGGCGACGGACGGCGTCGCGCTTTTCGATCGCGCGATCGAGATCAATGAGCAGAACAACCAGTCCGACACGCGGTCCGGCTGGTACCAGCGCGCGCAGCGTGCCGACCTCTTCTATGTGGCCGGCGACCGGGAGCGCGCCGTCGGCGACATGCGCGAAGCGATGAGCCACGTCGACCGCCTCGCGCTGTCGGAGGCCGACGCCTACCGCGCAGCAACCCGCGTCTGCCTCGCCGTAATGCTGATCGACGGCGGCGAAAACGGCGAAGCCGAAGGCCTCCTGCGCGAGGCCATCGAGATCCACCGCGGCGAGCTTCCCGAGGGACACGTCAGGATCGCGCGCGATCGTTGTTTGCTGGGGGCGGCTCTGGCCCTTGGCGACGGGTCGCAACGAGAGGCGCAGCAGCTCCTCGATCACGGCCCGGGGACCTTCGTCGAGATCCGTGATGTCCTCGCGGGTGCCCGCGACGACCACCAGGTTCGCGACGTCGCGCAGCGGCGGACATCGCCCGTAGGCGTTGACCAGGGTCCGCAGGTTCTTGCGGGGATCGGGCCGGGCGAGCGCCAGGACCATGGGCTTTCGAGGCTCGCGCAGGAACCGGGCGATCTGCCTCGCGATCTCGGGCTCGGGATCGCCGGGCGCGCGCGCCCGGAATTGCTGGAGGTCGGTCCCGGGCGCGATCACTCGCATCTGATCGGGCTGGTAGTGGTCGTACAGGCCGTACTGCTCGTCGACCTCCTGTCGGGTGCTGGTGATGACGCGCTCCGCGGCGGCGAGGGTCTCCTCCTCCGCCTCGATGCGGCGGGACATGTTGTAACGCGACTCCACCTCGGCTCGGGGCAGCCCGCTGGCCAGCAGCCGGCGGCGCTTGACCCGCCCGAGGGAGTGCCCGGTGTGAACCAGGGGCACCCCCAGGCGCGCGGCCAGGCGCACCCCCACGTAGCCGGCATCGGCGTAGTGGCTGTGCACCAGGTCCGGCGCGCGGTCCCCGGCCCTGATCCACTCGAGCGCGTTGTCGGCGAAGGCGTCCAGGTGGTCCCAGAGCTGCTCCTTGGGCAGGTACTCCGGGGGGCCGGCCTCGATGCGCACGATCTGGGACCAGGGGCCCAGGGGCTCCACCGCCCGCCGGTAGTCCTCGTGCACGTCGGGATCGTCGATGCGGCGGGTCAGCAGGTCCACCCGCTCGACGTCCGCGGACGGATCCAGGGCCCGCGCGAGCTCCACGACGTACTTGGTCTGTCCGCCGGTGTCGGGATCTCTTCCTGCCGAGACCACGCCTCGTTCCATGCCCCGAACACCCGAGTCAACGTAAAGAGCGGCCGTCAGCGCCTGTGCCGGGAACTGATCCTGCGGAACATGCGGCAGAATTGAGGCGGCGTCCATGAAGATCCCGTGCCCTCCGACCGGCTGAACGATCGGGATGCCGGCCTTGAGCAGAGCATTGCCGAGGTATTCGACCTGGCCCACTCTCGCCCTGGCGTGGTCGTCGGTCTCAACCATTTCGTGGATGCCTCTGGCGAGCGCCTCCATGTCACGGCCGGCCATTCCACCGTAGGTGTGCAAGCCCTCAAACTGGACGAGCATCGCCCTCGCGCGCGTGGCCAGTTCCGGATCTCGCACTGCCAGGAAGCCACCGATGTTGACGAGATTGTCCTTCTTAGACGACACCGTGGCGCCGTCCGAATATGAGCAGATCTCGAATACGATCTCCGCGACAGACCTGTTCTCGAACCCGCCCTCGCGCTGCTGGATGAAGTAGGCGTTCTCGACGGCCCTAGTTGCATCGAGCATCACGGGAATGCCGTTCTTCTTGCACAACTCGTAGGTCGCCTTGAGGTTCGCCATCGACAGCGGCTGGCCGCCCGCCATATTGACGTTGGTCTCGACGGAGATATACGGGATCTTGTCTGCGCCGACCTCGTCG
>CAMYIK010000261.1 GCA_947258365.1 uncultured Thermoleophilia bacterium
CACGCCAGGAGGACGACGATGCCGGTGAGAATGACAACCGTCCCGATTTCGAGACCGACGTTCTCGGCTACTCCCTGGTGAAAGACCTGCCACGGTGAGAGACCGAGATCGGCGCGCACCATCAGCGCGATACCGACGCCGAAGCACACCAGGCCTGGTAGCAGTTGGCCGAGTCGCCGTTGAAAACGATACGTGGGCAGCGGGAGCATGACCGAGCGAGTCTATCCATCTGGTGAGAGCGCGAATCGTCGGTTGGCTAGCTAGGCGGTCGGATCCAAGTGCTACTGGCAGTAGCTGGGCGTTGTGATGGTGGGGCAGCCCTCGAACCAGCGCGCCTGCTGATTGGGTCGGGCGGCGCACACCCAGCCGCGAATCTCGTCGAGGAAGGCGGGGTCGGTGCTCTTGAGCGAGTTGTCCACGATCAGCTGACTGTGGGGGCTACTGCGGCGGTCGGCGAAGAGGATGGGGATCTGCGGCCAGCGGAGCGCGTCGCGATCGCGCGCCCCTTCCTTGGCGACGAAGATCTCCACGCCGTGCCGAAGGCGCATCTCGGCGCGGGTGTAGTCCAGAAACTCCTCGTCGCCCGGACAGCTCATGGCATCGAAGTAGAAGCCGGTCACTCCCTGTTCGACGAACGGTTCGAGACGCGCAAACTGGCGGTCGCGCTGCGCCGGATCGCGCAGATCGTTCTCCTTCCACGTCCCCGGCACGAAGGTGGCGTTGCCATCGCCGTCGAGTTCGATGGCGGCGCCTTCGAGGTCGGCGCAGGGGCGCGCAAACCAGAACAGGCCGCCCCCGGCAGCGGCGTGGGCGGCGGTGTACTCGCTCACCAGCGAGAAGTCGCGGCCGAAGTCGATGTTGGGATCGATCAGCTCGATGTTTGGGTTGTACTCGTTCGAGCTGCCATCGGGGGTCAGGTAGCGGCTGTGCAGGGTGCTGGCCCAGGAGCCGAAGGCATCGAGCTCGAGAGCGGCCATGTTGTCGACGATGGTGTCGACGAACATGCGTTGACCGGTGGCGTCTGGGTAGAAACGGTTGGGGTCGAAGTCGGGATTGAAGGCGGGCGAGTCCTCGGCCGGGTTGTACATGGGCGACGCGCCGCTCTGGTAGTTAGTGGTGACCACGAAGGCCCAGGGCCCCGCCGGGCAGTAGCTGGGCTGCTCGCCGTAGCGGCCGTCAAACCAGCGGCGGTAGGGCTGGAGCGCCCCGGCGTAGTCGGCTGAGGGCGCCAATGTGTAGGCGAGCACCAGGCGGCGGGTCTCGCCGGCGCCCAGCGTCAGCCCCAAGTCCATCTGCAGCCGCTCGGTGAACTGGCTCTCGGGTTGCTCTTGCAACGCGACGAGGTCGGGAAGGTACAGCGGGCTCAGCAGCTGCTGGCCGATGGCCCAGTTCGCATCCCACACGACGCTCACCGGCGAGAAGGCGTCGATCGCACTCGGATAGCTGATGGTATTGCCGGCGGCGGCATCGTTCCCCCAGGGTTGGATCCAGCCTGCCAGGTCTGCTCGCAGGCGCTGGCGCGTGGCGTTGTCGATCTCGAGCCCGCCGAGATAGAGCGGCAAGGCGGCGGTGCGCAGCTCGCTATCGAGTTGATTGGAGAGCTCAACCATTCGGTACATGACGTTGCCGTGGAAGCGGTAGCGGTTGCTGACGCGGAGCGTCGGGCTCTCGGCCACCACGGCGAAACCGTCGGAGGTCTCCTCGGCGAGCGTGTAGGTCAGCTCCCCGGTGGTGACGTCGCTGCCGGCGTGGCACTCCTCGATGGACTCACCGTTGCCAACCTCGAGCGTCCAGCACGGCGCGGCGCTGGTGGTATGCCCGTAGACGCGTACCCAGGCCGATCCAAAGCGGCCGGACTCGTCCCGGGACACTGGTGTCCAGCTCTGGCCGCCATCGGTCGTCCAATCGAGAGTCTCGAGGAAGCCGCCCTCGAGCAGCGTCCAGCGGAAGTTGTGTCCGGGCAATTCGTCGCCCTCGTCGGTGTCGGCTGCGTTGGTGCAACCAGGATCCTGGCCGTCGACCAGGCCGTCGCCGTCGTCGTCGAGCTCGTTGCCGCAGGCGATGCGCGACGAGGCGTTCGTGAGGAGGTCGTCACTCACCAGCGCACGGGTGCTGTCGTCGTCGAGCCAGGCCTCGAAGCGGTAGCCGTCGAACCCGAGCGGATCGGGTTCCCAACGCGCCCGCCAGGTTGCGGTCGCGAGGCCCTCGACGATGCTTGCCGGGCCGAGGTCTTTGATCCAGGTGCCGTAGTCCTCACGGACCCGAAACGTCACTGCCGACCCGCTGCAGTCGCCGGTCGCTGTGGCAAGCAGTTCGATCGATTCGTCAGCAGCGGTCGAGGCGACGGACCAGCCGACCGCCTCGAGGCTGCATGGTCCGGAGGCGGAGCCGCCACTGCTGTCGCTGCTGCTGCCGCCGCCTGAGTCTGCCGGCGGGGTATCGGATTCGTCGGAGCAACCGCTCGCCAGCGCAATGGCAGCGCCGAGGGCAAGCGCGAGAATGACCAAGCGAAACGGACGCGAGGGTCGCATTGGTCGAGGCTATCACAAGGCTCGAGACACGCTGAGGCGAGGGCGGCTTGCGCCCGTACGAGCTGTTGGCGATGGGCTACGGCGGTATCGGCGACCGGTTCGGATCGTGCCATCGGGACGGTTCGTGATGCGAAGTACATGGGTGGAGCTGCTCGTGAGCGAGCTAAGCACCCGGCGGCGCGCGGAGAGCGGCAACAGCAGCGAGCAACCAATCGATCCAGAGGCGCCGCCCGGGTCGCCGGCGGCTGGCAGATAGGCTGGCGGCGTGAGTTACACCCAAGCGCTCGAAGCCATAGCCGT
>CAMYIK010000262.1 GCA_947258365.1 uncultured Thermoleophilia bacterium
GGGCCCGTCTCGCGATACCTCGGCCCGTGGGTTCCCGAGGAGACGCTGCTCTGGCAGGACCCGGTCCCCGAGGTCACCCAAGAGTTGATCGACGACGAGGACATTGCTGCGCTCAAGGGCAAGATCCTCGACTCGGGCCTGTCCATCTCACAGCTGGTCTCGACCGCCTGGGCTTCAGCGTCGACCTACCGTGACACCGACAAGCGCGGTGGCGCGAACGGGGCGCGCATCCGGCTCTCGCCCCAGGCCGAGTGGGACGTCAACGTGACCTCCGGCGTGTCCGAGGTACTGGAGACTCTCGAGAGGATGCAGCAGGAGTTTGATGCCTCGCAGACGGGCGGCAAGATGGTCTCGCTCGCGGACATGATCGTGCTGGGCGGGTGCGCAGCCGTCGAGTCGGCCGCCGAGAAGGCCGGGCAGGCCGTGCAGGTGCCCTTCTCACCGGGGCGCACCGACGCCACCCAGGAGCAAACCGACCCCGAGTCGTTCGCCGTGCTCGAGCCGACGGCCGACGGGTTTCGCAACTACCTCCAGGAGCGCCACGAGCTCCCGGCGGAGCACCTGCTGGTGGACAAGGCGTTCATGCTGACGCTGTCCGCTCCCGAGATGACGGCCCTCGTCGGCGGCATGCGGGTCTTGGGTGCCAACGCCGGGCAGTCCGAGCACGGAGTCTTCACCGACCGACCCGGGGCACTGACCAATGACTTCTTCGTGAACCTGCTCGACATCGAGACGGAGTGGAAGGCGACCACGGACTCCGAGGACGTGTTCGAGGGGCGGAGTCGCGAGACCGGCGAGCTACGGTGGGCCGGAACCCGCGTCGACCTCGTCTTCGGCTCAAACTCCGAACTCCGGGCGATCGCCGAGGTCTACGGGAGTGCCGATGCCGAGCAAGGGTTCGTGCGTGATTTCGTCGCTGCGTGGACCAAGGTCATGAATCTTGATCGCTTCGACCTCACGTGATCTGAGCAACGGGCCAATCTGACGCACTCGGGGTTGGGTTTCCCGCCGATCTCGGGCGCAGGCAAGAGGGCGGCTAAGGCCGCCCTCTTCTCGTCCTGGCATCCAACCTGGGGCGCCCGCGAAAAAGCCTCCTGGCAGCGGCAGTGGGCGAGGCAGGGCTCGGACCTATCTTGCAAAGGAAGACATTTGCGCGTGACGGGGCTGTAACGCGTCAGCGGCTATCTCGCGCGCCGGGAATCGGGTCGCGTGCGCTTCGAGCGCGTGGAGGTCTAGGCGGCCAAGACGGGCGCTTCTTGCGGCGAGCCTGCCCGCAGGCGCCGCCCACTCTGAGAGCATCGCTGCATGTACGCGATTGCCACCTTCCTCATCGTGGCCGTCATCACGATGGCCTTCACCCAGCTCGCGACCGGAGCGCTCATCGCCACAAGTATGCCCGCGAAGATCGCTTCCTTCCAGGCTCGCTCGGCCTTCAGCGGCGCCGGTTTCACGACCACCGAGGCTGAGAACGTAGTCAACCACCCCGTACGGCGCCGGATCATCACGACGACGATGCTCGTCGGCACGCTTGGGACTCCGACCCTGGTCGTCACGATCGTGATCGGCTTCGTTGCGCCCGGGCCGGGGAGCCCCCTGGAGCGCTCGCTGGTCGCGGTCGCGGGCATCGTCGCGGTGGTGATGCTCGCCGTCAACCGGCCGATGACTCGGTACCTGGAGGCGTTCGGTCGGCACTACGCCCAGCGTCGCTTGCTGCCCGCCATGGAGGGCACGCCGCAAGAATTGCTCGCGCTGGGCGATGACTACGCGGTCGTCGTCGCTCGGCTCATCGAGGATGTCGAGGACTCGCAGCGCAGCCTCAGGGGCATCGAGCACGCGCTGCCGCGCGTCAGGGTCCTCGGCGTCCGTACCGACGGGGCGTTCGTTGGGGAGGCGCCAGCCGATCTCACGCTCAAGGCCGATGATGAGCTGGTGCTCTACGGGCGCCGCGAACGTCTGGCGGAGCTCGGCCTGCTCGACGGGCAGTAGTCACCGCTCAGACCGCTAGGTCTCGGCGTTCAACTCCTGGCCGAAGTGATGCGCTTCCGTGTCAGCGCGTCGCGCTTAGTCGAGAAGGCGCCACCGTGTCGCGTGCGCGACTCACGCCCGCCAAGGCGGTACTTTACGTGGTAGCGCGTCGCACCTGAGCGTGTCGGGCGAGCTTGGATCCACGAGGACGGCATACCTCCAGAATCTATGCGCCCGGGCGCACTCTGTCTTCGCCAAAAGTGTGCTCGGCGATGAGTCGATCTAGGGCCCGGCGAGAGACATACACCTTGCGTGAGCCGGGGAGAGCCACGACCTGCAATCGGCGGAAGACTCGATCCACATTAACTCGGCTAAGTCCGTACTCGCGAGCCACAGATTGCCGATCAAGCAGTCGAGACTCGATTGGCGCGTCGGCGGCGCTAAGGGATTCCATGGTCGTGGTCTACATCGCGACTCGTGTCGAGACTGTGAGCGTCTCGCGCCATGGTCGCGACGACGACTCCCCGTATGTTGAGGCGAATATGTTTGGTCGCCGACGTCGGCGAGCCAACTTCCGAGGACTTCAATGAAAACTTGTGGATCTGTGGCCGTGGCCGCCGTATTGGTTGCAGCAGCAGCGACCGGCTCTCTTGCCGCCGCAGCGCCCTCGGCGACTCCGTCTCCATTGAAGACCCCGCGGTCGCTGTCCCCTGCCGCAGGCGGCGCCGAGCGGGCGGCACTTGCAGCGAACGCGGCCGGTAGCGCATTCGCCGCTTGGATCCAGCCGGATGGCACCGGCGGATGGGTGGTGCAAACCGCACGTCGCGACTTTGGCGGCCCCTGGGGCCAG
>CAMYIK010000263.1 GCA_947258365.1 uncultured Thermoleophilia bacterium
CGAGATTGCCCCTCCCGTTGTTCCACCATTCGTAGAAGAGGCTGGGCCAACCCACGCCGGCGTTGTGCGCCATCTCGGTCGTGAGCGGCTTTCCGCCCACCGTGGATTGCGGACCTGCAAACGCGGTATTGGACACCGCCCATGCGAGCAATAGCGTTGCGCAGATCTTCATGATTACCCCCCTCGAGTTTCCTTTTAGAAACTAGGATGCCAGGAGTCCGAACGCAAAGGGGGTGGGGGTGAGGCGCCAGCGACGCGACGTCGAATATCAGGAGGTGGGCGAAGGTGGTGCGCACAACGGTATGTTGTGATGGCTCGAGGCAACCGGTAGCTTTGTGACGGCGACATGAACAACACCACACGATTCGGCTTGTTGGTTACGACGCTGCTGTCCCTCACAGCCTGCCAAGACGATGCACAGCCCGCGGGCGGCGGCGGTCGCGGGGGTCAGGGCGGAGTCGGGGGTATCGGCGGCGCGGGCGGCAACGGCGGTGCAGGTGGGATCGGGGGCATGGGCGGTGGCGCGGGCGTGGGTGGGGCAGGCGGGTCCGCAGGCTCCGGCCCACTGGCGCTGGAGGTCTACGCGGAATCCGAAGATTGGGGCTACCTGGAACGCACGATTAGCATTGACTCCAACGACGTCATCTATCTGACGGACGAAGAACAGATCTACGGCGTGGCCGATGGTGTCCCGTTCGTTCATCTCAGCTCGGCCGAACTCGAGGCCACCGTCGGCATGGGCGCGGTCCGGATCAAGTCACTGGACGTCGGGCCCGACGATCGCCTCTACGCGCTCAATGATACGTTTCAATCGTCCGCCATTCTCGTCTCCTCGGGAGTAGGCGAAGCCTCGGTCCACTTCGACAACATCGAGAACGATGCATACGGTTTCGCCCACCAAATCGGGGTGCAGAGCCCCGACAGAGTCCTCCTCGTCACATTGTACGACGGCCTCTACGAGATCACGGCCAACGGGGTTACGGAACTGTACCCCGCGGTGCAATTTCAGGGCGGCACGAACTGCGGGAGCGAAGATTTCATCGTCGACGGTGAGCTTTACTACTACCAACCAGGATGCAGCGGCGACGACCTGTTCATGGGTCTCACCGACGGCTCGAGCACCGGCTTGCTCGTCGAGTCACAGCCGATTGTGGACGACTTGGAGCAACAGGGCGAGCCCGACGCCCACGTTTATGGCTTCAGCGGCCTGTCCAGGCATCCAGCCGGTGGCCTGGTTTCCAATTTCTACGGCGCGCTTCTGCGCATCGAGGTGGACGGTTCCTACACGCAAATTCCTACCTTCCCGAAGCTGTACGATGTCCCCGACATGGCAGGTTTCGCCAACGGCGTTCTTGCGGTGGGTTCGGACGGCCAGATCTACGTGATGACTTGGGACCGATCGCGCATCTATCGCGCTGGTCGACGCTGAGCGCACGACCCACCAGAGATCCGCCGTCGTCCGGCATGTCTTGAGTATGGCCGCCCTCAAGGGTAGTGTCCGCGCGATGAACACTCGCCCGAGCTCGACGACGCGCCGCTATCCCGCGGCGCGCGCGGTCCTTTTCCTAGTCGCCCTAGTCGTCGGGGGAGCATCGCTCGCCGCGTGCGGAAAGGGGACGCCCGGCCCCGCGGCGGCGCCATCGGACTCGGGTGAGGTGCGACGGGCGCGGGTGTTTCTGACCTCCCGCGCCGGTGATGCGATGCGGGAGACCGGAGTCATCTCGCTGGTCGTGCCGACGGCGGGACCGGCCGAAGCGACCGCTGCGATCAACGTGTACCCGGACCGGGAACGGCAGGCGTTTCACGGGGTCGGCGGGTCCCTGACCCAGGCGTCGGCCGCAGCCCTCGGGAAGCTCTCGCCGGAGAAGCGGGCCGAGGTGCTCGCGGCATATTTCGGGCCGGACGGGGCGGGCTACGCGCTCTCCCGTACCCATGTCGGGAGCTCGGACTTCTCCGAGTACAGCTACGACTACGCCCTCGACGACGACCCGAGCCTCGCCGGATTCTCCATCGAGGAGGACCGGCGGAACGGCCTCCTCCAGCTGATCGCCGACGCGCAGGCCGTGCCCGGAGCCTCGTTTCGGATCGTGGCGTCACCATGGACCGCGCCGCCCTGGATGAAAGACAACGGCAAGTACTACGACCCCGCGCAACGCCGCGTCGGGCGGCTCCTCGAGGAGCACTACGACACCTTCGCGCGCTACTTCGTCGCCTATCTCCAGGCGTACCAAGAAGCCGGCGTGGATATCTGGGCGCTCACCCCGGTCAACGAGCCCATGGGCAACGGCGGGAACTGGGAGAGCATGGAGATGTCCCCGGAGGAGCAGCGCGACTTCATCCGCGTGCTCGGACCCCGTCTGAAAGAGGCCGAACTCGAAAAGCCCATTCTCATCTTCGACCAGAACCGCGCCGAGATGCCCGCCTACACGCGGGTCATCTTCGGCGACGCGATCGCGTCTCCCTTCGCGTACGGCACCGCCGTCCACTGGTACAACAGCACCTTCCGGGTCTACGAGGATGTGCTCGACGCGCAGCACGAGCTCTACCCGGACAAGGTCATCATTCATACCGAGGGCACCATCGACAGCGTCTCCGCGGAGGCGTCCTGCAATCAGCAGTGCTTGAAGCCACCGTGCGGCTGTGAAGAGCTGTACGCCTGGTGGCAGGACGACGCCTGGTATTGGGAGAAGGAGGCCACCGACTGGGGCTGGGACTGGGCCCAGAATCGCGAGGTCGACCACCCGAAGTACGCCCCGGCCTTCCGCTACGCCCGGGACCTCGTCGTCGGCATGGACCACTGGCTCGCGGGC
>CAMYIK010000264.1 GCA_947258365.1 uncultured Thermoleophilia bacterium
GAACCTGATCGGCTTCTCGATCGGCAGGAGCGCGGCGGCCGATCTCTACGATGCCGCCGGCAGCATCCTGGTGCTGATGCTCTGGGTCTACTACGCCTCGGCCATCTTCCTGTTCGGGGCGACGTTCACCGCCACCCGCGCCAAGCTGCTGGCGGCCGTCGGCAGACCCCGCCGCTGACCTGTCGCCGGCCCCCTGGCTCTCCCGCCCGCCACCTCCCCCTTTACTCCCCCTTTTCTCCCCCTCCCGCGGACAGGCCGGCAGCAGCCGACCGCGAATTCCCCCATTTTTGGCCCGCTTTGGGGGATTTCCTCCCCGCCGATCCCCCGTACGCTGCCTCTCGAGCCCGGAGATGACGGGCGCAGCCCCGACCGAAAAGGGGGTCCAATGCCTGGGGTATCGCTTCTAATCGACGTCAACTCCCTGCCCGGCGCCCGTCCCAGGCGCCGGGCAGGGTTGACGCCCCGCGAATCGCTGAGATCGAGCCGGTTGAGGAACCGGCGAAACCGACCCTGAGAGGAGAATGAGGCTCATGCCCACCGACAACACCACCCACGACGTGGAGCTGGTGGAGTAGCCGTTCGGGTCGGCCCGGTCTGCACCGGTACGACCCGGCCAACGATGACAACGGAGTCCGGCCGAGGACTCGAAACCAACACTCAGAAGGAGAGAGAAAGATGAGCAAGTACATCGTATGTGTTTTCGACGACGAGAAGACCACCTATGAAGCGGCGAGCGCCCTGCGGGCTCTCGACAACGAGGGCAGCATCGCGGTCTACGAAGGGGCGATCGTCTCCAAGAACGAGAAAGGTACCGTCCGAATTCTGGATGAAGCCAGCGACGCGCCGTTCGGAACGATGAGCGGAATGCTGCTCGGCAGCCTCATCGGCGTCCTCGGCGGCCCCGCCGGGATGGCCCTCGGCGCCGCCGTCGGCTCCTTCGGAGGGCTTCTCGTGGACGTGCACGATGCGGGAGTCGGCGAGGATTTTCTCGACGAGGTGGGCGCGGCCCTGACGCCCGGAAAGTTCGCCGTGGTTGCCGAGGCGGACGAAGCATGGACCGTGCCCCTCGACACCCGTATGGAAAAGCTCGGAGGAACCGTGCATCGCGCCTGGCGTATCGACGTCGAGGGCGAGCAGATCGAGCGCGACGCGCAGGCCGCCAAGCGTGAATGGCAGGAGCTCAAGGAAGAGTGGCGCGCGGCGTCAGATGACGCCAAGGCCAAGATCAAGGCCAAGATGGACTCCGTGGAGGCCAAGCTCGAGACTCTCGACGACCGGGCGAAGGCCAAGATGGAGTCCATGAAGAAAGCGACCAGCGCCAAGCTCGAAAAGCTGGAGGCCCAGATTGCCAAGAGCAGCGACGAGATGAAGCAGAAGTACGCCGCCAAGCGCGAAGAGGTCAAGGCCGACCATGAGCGGCGGATGACCAAGCTCAGGGAGGCCGGCAAGCTTGCTGCGGAGGCTCTTGCTTGAGCGACGAGCTCATCATGAGCACGGAAACAGAGGAGCACATCATGAGCACGGAAACTTCTGTCACCACGGAATCACCTGAATCCATGGTCACCGATCTGGCCAGAGCGAGCACCGGCTCGGTCGTCGTCCTGGGCATCGCCACGATCATCGCGGGGCTCCTGGCGATCGTCGCGCCGTTCGTTGCCGGCGCCTCGGTGACTGTCCTGGTCGCGATTCTGATGGTCGCGGCCGGCATCGCGCGCACCATCTTCGCTTTCAGGGCGGAGTCCTGGGGCAAGGGCATCCTGGCCTTCTTCCTCGGCGTCATCACGGTTTTCGTCGGTCTCTTCCTGTTGGCGCTTTCAAGATGAAACCGCTCAAGGGCTGGGGCTGGATGGTCTTCTCGGGCATCGCGTCGGTCGTGCTCGGCTTCATGCTCGCCTACGAGTGGCCGGCCACCGGCCTCTGGGCGATCGGTGTGCTGGTGGGCGTCCGTCTGATCTTCACCGGCTGGTCGATCGTCGCCATCGGCAGCGCCGGGAGCGCCGTGGTGGAGGAGGCGGCTCGAGGCCAGATGGCCTGACTGCGCTCGTCGAGTGCATCGAGGAGCTCCGAGATCCACCAGAAAACAGTCGTGAGCGACAGGAGGCGACGGTTTCCGTTCGCCTCCAAACGCCCGGCGTCGAGGGCCGGTGGTGGCGATCAGCAACTGAGAGCTCAACTAGAGAGGTTAACCATGAAAACGAGGATCATCCACCCATGCGCCAGGCGATGGCGGTGCGCTACGTCGGCCCGGCGGGCGAGCAGTTTCCTACCAACAACCTGAAGAGGAGTGAATCGAGATGGGCATAGTCAACAGCAACACCCTTTGGAAGACCAGTCTGGCCGCTCTGGCCCTGACCCTCGCGATCGCGCCGGCCGCGGTGGCACAGAACGTCGATGATGCGATCAAGCTCGGCCGGTCCCTGCTCGAGACCGGCCGCCAGGCGGTCGCCGCCGCCAGCCTCGAGCTCAGTGAAGCCGAGAGCGCCGAGTTCTGGCCGGCGTACCGCGAGTACCAGTCGGCCATTGCCAGGGTCGACGATCGGTTCGTCGATCTGATCCGCGACTATGCGGAGAGCTACGGCTCGTTCACCGACCAGCAGGCGAAGTCGATGGCGTTGGACCATTTCGCCATCGAGAAGGACCGCCTGAAGGTGCGGAAGAAATACTTCAAGAAGTTCCGCAAGATGGTAGGGGAGAAGAAGGCCGTCCGCTTCCTCCAGGTCGAGAACAAGATGGACGCGATCATGCGCTTCGCCCTGGCGGAAGAAATCCCGCTCATGCGGTGAATCGGACCCACAACGCACAG
>CAMYIK010000265.1 GCA_947258365.1 uncultured Thermoleophilia bacterium
TCCACTGGATCGCTCGGTCAACGCGCAGCGATTGCAGCGTGCCGTTGATGTACCAGACGATCATCACACCCGTGACGATCAACAACAGCACGCTGATCGCCATCACGAGCGGTGGCGCGACCTCGTCGCCGGCCAGATCCCGCAGGAGCACCTGGCTGGTGATGATGAACCCCACGGTGCCGGCGAAGGTGGCCAAGACCCACTTGTTGCCGCTGCTGCGGAGCCGCATCCTGAGGAGCCGAGGCGAGAACTTGCTCGCCATGTTGCCGGTCGTGAGCGCCGTCAGTGCGAGCACGATGCTGAGGCCCGTGAACACCAGCGCCAACGCGCTGAGCAATGACGACCGCGCCTGCGCGACCGTGATCGCGAACGCGTCACGGTCGGGGTCCGGGCCGTACCGCTCCGCCAGGAAGGCGCCCGCGAGCCCGCCGAGCCCGCCGAGCATCGCGGCGAGCCCCTGGTCCTCCTCCAGCGCGGTCTTGAGGTCCTCGAGGACTCCCCTGATACTCGGCATCGGTCGTCCTCCAGATCGGTTGCGTGCGCAGGTCGGTAGCGTGCGCGTGCCCCTCACACTGGAGTTCGACGCTCCCAGCCGGTAGCCCCACGAAGGCGGAACCAAGGGGACGATGTCGCGTTGCCGCGGGCCCGCTCGATGCCGCGCTCCTCGGGCCAGTTCACGATCGGCACGAACAAGATCGGCCCGAAGACGATCGGCACGCGGTTGGTAGCCTGCGCCCGCATGGCTGACGATCCCGCCGGACCGGCGCTCACCCTTGCGGCCGAGGCGCTGCCCGCCGAGGGGGAGTCGGCGTCCCGAGCCCGGACCATCCGCAAGGTCGCGATCCGCGTGGTGATCATCGTCGCCGTCCTGGCGCTGTCGAGCTGGGTGTTGTTCAACGTCTTCGACGATCTCGACTGGGGCGAGGTCCGCAGCGCGATCGGCGAGCTCTCCGACGCCGAGTGGCTCTCGCTGGCCTTCGGCTGGCTGGTGTGGATCATCCTACAAGGCGCGTTGACGGCCTCGCTCGTGGACAAGCTGGCGGTGCGCCGCGGCGTGCTCGCCAGCCTCGGCCCGAAGGCGGTGTCGTCGGTGATCCCTGGCCCGAGCGACTTGCCGGTTCGGTACAGCATGTTCCAGTCGTGGGGTGTGTCGTCGTCGGCCGCGGCGACTGCGGTCGTCGGGAGCGGCATCTTCTCGATCGGCTCGCAGCTGGTGCTGCCGTCGCTTGCCGGTGTGCTGATCGTGCTCGCCGACGTGCCGCTGTCGGGGTTCTTCTCCGTCATCGTCACCGCCTCGGTCGCACTCGCGGTGATCGTCGTCGCGATCGCGGTCACGCTCGGCTCTGCGACCCGGACCGAGGCGGCTGGACGCCGGCTCGATGGCCCGGTGCGCGCCGTACGCCGCCGGCTCAAGCGGCCGGCACCGGACGAAGACCTCGGAACCACGTTGGCCACCAAGCGCGCCGAAGCCGTCGACCATCTCGCCGGGAAGTGGCTCAAGGCAGCCGTGGCCACGGTGGCGACGCTGGCCGCGAAGTGCGCGCTCCTCGTCATGACGCTGCGCTTCGTCGGCATCCCGGAGGACGCCCTCGGATGGATGGCGATCGTCGCTGTCTTCGGACTGGTTGCCGGGCTGACCGCGATCCCGCTCACGCCCGGCAGCGCGGGCGTCGCCGAACTCGGCTTCGTCGGCATGCTCACCGCCGCGGCCGGGGACGAGTGGGTCAACCAGATCACGGCGGGCGTCCTGCTGTACCGGCTGATGACCTGGCTGCTCATCGTTCCGGTCGGGCTCGGCGCGCTCGGCATCTGGCGTCACGGAGTTCGCGCCGCCGAGCAGCGAGCCGCACACGCAGCCGCCACCTGACCTCGAGGCGGCCCGCTCGTCAAGGTCGCGCAAGCAGTCGTATGGGTGAGAGCGCTCAACCCTGGCGGCTGCGAGTGGGCACTCGCTGCGGCACACGTCCACTCACGCAGCGATCCGCTGGCGAGACGACAGGGCGAAACGCATCGACGGCATCCCACGAGACACGTGGTCATCCGCCCGGACCCGATCCGACCACGCCCGATGAAACCGATCCAGAATATTCACGCTTCAGCAGGCTGAACACTGCGCGCTCTCGCCACGTATCGCTCTGGGGATCGCGGTCGGAGTCACTCGATAATCGCGACCGGGAACGCTCGTGCCCGCGCCGATGCTCCCGCGGCGCCTGGGCGCGAAGCATCCGGGCAGTACCGCAGCATTCCGCGCTCATCGGTCACGGCGCCAGTCCGTCCTCGGATGAGCTTCGGGCGAACGACCCGAAGGTCACCTCCATGGGCGGAGCGGACCGCTGTGGGCCTGGTCAGCCGGCAGATCCGGTTGTCCGCTGGTCCCCGCGATTCACCGCGGTCGACCGTGGTCCCGGTACATGGTTGGTACATGGATCTCCCCGGGATACCGCTCACGAAGCGTGAGGACGGCTGGTGGGAGGAGTCGTCCGATGGCCGGCTCGATGAGGTTGACCATACTGCGAGGCAGCACAGAGCTGCCGGTCCCGCCGCAGGCAGGATCAGAGCGCCGGTTCCTTCGCGAGGTTCACCGGCCGAGGAATAGTCAAGAGTTGTGGATCGGGTCTGTTCGGTGATCACGCGGCGACCTGTTCCTCGGTCGGGTTCTCGACGAGCACCCCCTTCCTGAACGTGGCCCCGGCGCGGACCAGGGCGACGAGGTGGGGGCTGTTGACGGCCCGCCATCGGTCTTGGGCGGACTCGATGAGCTTGAAGGCCATGGCCAGCCCG
>CAMYIK010000266.1 GCA_947258365.1 uncultured Thermoleophilia bacterium
CGTCGGGGCCAGCCTTTGGCGGGACCCAGTCAACCAGGCGCGACCCTTTCGGACTGGGCGCGAGCGAAGACCGGCCTACCCCGTTGAAGCGCCACCCGACCCCCAGGTTCGAAGCCTGGTCCAAGAAAAAGAAGTGACGGGCACTTGCGCCCGCCGAGCAGACACAGCGCGAGGACGGCACGCCCTGCGCTATCCGCTCTCCAGCACGTTGCGCACGGCCGCCTCGATGCGCTCCTCGTTCGGCAGCGCGTTGTTCTTGCCATCGGGGACCGGCATGTCGAGCCCGCAGACCCGACGGATGGGCGCGTGCAGGCGCCCAAAGGCCTGTTCCGCAATCCGCGCGGCGATCTCGCCGCCGAAGCCCCCGGTCGACGGCGCCTCGTGCGTGATGACGACGCGCCCGGTCTTGATGGCGGATGCGACCAGAGCCTCGGTGTCGAGGGGCACGAGCGTGCGCGGATCGACGACCTCGAGCGACACGCCTTCGGCCCGCAGCCGCTCGGCCACGGCCCGCGCCAGCCCCACCGTCGCGCCGGTGGCGATCACGGTCACGTCGCTTCCCTCGCACACGACCGCCGCCTTTCCGATCGGCACGACGTGCTCGCCCTCGGGCAGCGCCTCGCTCGCCGTCTCGTAGAGCCCCTTCTGCTCGAAGAACATCACCGGGCTGTTGTCGCGAATCGCGGCCTTGAGCAATCCGAGCGCGTCCGCGGGGCCCGACGGCATCACCACCTTCATGCCGGCCATGTGGCAGAACCAGGCCTCCGGACTCTGGGAGTGGTGGGGGCCGTGGCCGCTCATGTAGCCCTCACCGGCGAGATTCACGCCGTAGGGCAGGCGCACGACGAGCGGGACCTTCGCCAGTCCGCTCAGCAGGAAGTGCATCTTGGCGGCCACCGTGTTGAGCTGGTCGAAGGCGACGGTGACGAAATCGGCGAACTGGATCTCGACGACGGGGCGCAGCCCCTCCATCGCCATCCCGATCGCGGCGCCCGTGTAGCCCGCTTCGGAGATCGGCGTGTCGATCACGCGCTCGGCCCCGAAGCGTTCGTGCAGGCCCCGCGTGGCCCCGAACAGCCCGCCCATGGGGCCGATGTCTTCGCCGATGCAAAGGACGTCCGGATCGCGATCCATCTCCTCGTGGAGCGCGCGGTTGATGGCCTGCACATACAGCGACTTGCTCATGAATCGTGCCCCCAGCGCGGTGCTAGCCCGCGTACGTGAGATTCCATGCGTCGGCCTCGGTGAGCACAGTCGGCGGCAAGTGGATCCTCGCAGCGAGCCCCTCCTCGACCGCAGCCTCGACTTCACGCCGGCACTCGTCCGCGAACGCCCCCGTTTGCACCTCGTCGAGAACGCCCCGTCGGATCAGGTCTTCGTGCAGGATCCGAACGCAGTCGCGCTCGCGCGCCTGGGCCAGCTCCGACGCCGTACGCAGCTCCGGGACTCCGTCCGCGTGCGCCCCCCAACGCGTGACCCTCGCCTCGAGCACGATCGGCCCGTCGCCGCGGCGCGCGTGGTCGACGGCCCGCTGCGCGGCCTCGTGGACCGCAAGCGCGTCGTTGCCGTCGACCACGATGCCGGGCATCCCGTAGCCGGCCGCGCGGTCGACGAGTGCGTCTGCGCCCGGCGCCTCGCTGGCGGGCATGCTCAGGCCGAACCCGTTGTTCTCGATCACGAACACCATGGGCAGGCGCCGCGCGCCGGCGAGGTTCATGGCCTCGTGCACCGCTCCCTCGTTCGCCCCGCCGTCGCCGAAGAAGCTCACGGTCACCGTGTCCTTGCCGCGCAGGCGGTCGGCCATGGCGAAGCCGACCGACATGGGCACCCAGCTTCCGATCAGCCCCACGATCGGGATCACCCGCGGGCGCCCCGGAATCGGCGCGAACTGCAGGTACGCATTCGCGATGTCACTCAGCACGGCGTCGCGCAGCGGGAAGCCGCCGCGCGCGTGGGCGAGCATCATCCCGGACCGGTGGCTCGCCTGCACGGCGTCGTCGGGCCGAACCGCAAAGCCGACGCCCACGCCGATCGCCTCGTGCCCGAGCCCCGAATGGTGGTCGTGGAGCACACCCTTGTCGTTCAGATCGACGATCGCCTGTTCGGCGATGCGGCTGCCGACGAGCGCGCGGTAGATGTCCAGGTCTCGCGGGGCGCTCATTCCCCCTTCTCCATCGCCTCGAGGAGCTTCGGGAGGTCCTCGGCCTTGGGGAGCACGTCTTCGTGGCGCGGTATACTCTCGCCGCGCATGGCCTTCGGCGTGATCTCGACGATTTTGTAGTCCGGAGCCAGGATCGGGAGCATCGCGATGTAGCGGTCGGTGAGATCGGCATCGAGATAGCGCGCAACGACCGGCTTGAAGTACGACCAGACGGTCTCGCCGTGCGCCGCGAGCTCTTCGTCGCTCAGGAAGTGCGCCTCTCCCTCGGCCATCACGTACTGGTAGGGCTCGACCGGGCGCTGGATCGTGACGGTCGCTCGCCCGGTGCGGGCGAGGAGCTTCGCCTTGAAGCTCCCCGCATCCATTCCCAGCACGAACTTGCCGTTGCGATACTCGTACCAAAGGGGCGTTGCGACCGGCCCCTTCTCCTTCCTGGAGATGGACAGGATGCACGGGTAGGACTCCGCCAGCAGCGTCGCGAGATCCTCATCGGACATCTGCACCATTGCGGCCAGGTCGATCGGTTCAGCGGTCATTGTCGAGACCCTCCAGCACCTTGTGGACGAGGTAGTTGTAGAACTCCCAGAGCGGCCGCTCGTCGGGTGAGAGATACCCC
>CAMYIK010000267.1 GCA_947258365.1 uncultured Thermoleophilia bacterium
CAGAGGGAGCAGGGTCTTGGTGAGTGCGAAGTGGCCCATGTGGTTGATGCCGAACTGCGATTCCCAGCCCGGTCCTACCCGCGCCTCTGGGCAGGCCATGATGCCGGCGTTGTTGATCAGGAAGTCGAGGCGGTCGAGTTCGCCGAGCATTGATTCGCCGAACCGACGAACCGAGGTGAGGTCCGCAAGGTCGAGTGGAGCAGTCTTCACGTCGCCTTCGACACCGGAGAGGTTCTCGGTTGCCTTCTCCGGCGAGCGGACCGGGACGACGACCTCGACGCCCTTGGCTGCGAGCGCGCGGACCGTCTCCAAGCCGAGACCGCTATAGCCGCCGGTCACTATGGCGGTCATGCCGGCGAGGTCGATGTCGGCAACGATGTCGGCGCCATCGGTCCTAGCGGCGAAGCCGGAGTTCGTAGGGACTTGATCTGAGACTGCCACGGGGTCCTCCAAGGTTCAGGGTGAACCCGGGGAGGGTTCGGGCGATCGCTGGATCCTACAGGCCGGCCGTCGCCAGCGTGGTGCCGCCAAGCGCATCTCTGGGAACGCGTTTCGAGTCTTCAATCCACGTCTTGTCGCCTGGCTCGCGACCCCTGCACGACCCGTAGCGAGTCCCGGCCCTCTGGCCAATCCGCTCACCCCAGAGGGTCGACGCCGACGTGTGTTCCTCGGCTCAGAGTCTTGGCTCCCGCCATCTGACCTCGGAATCCCGGACGATCATTGCGATCAACTGCACCCTGTACCGACCCTTTGCCGGGGGTGCTCTCACTGCGTGGGGCGGTGCGCTCACTGCGTGGGGCGAGGCTCTGCCGGCTGGGTGGGTCGGTTGCGAAGGTCCTCCATCCAAATGGCCAGCCTCGTTGCCTGGCCGAGGAGCACCGCGGCGGCGAGTCCGAGGCTGGCGACGACAACGATCAGCAGCGTCGCTACCGAGATCCCGAGCATCGCGATGGCGTCCCCTGCCATCGTCTCAGAGGTCCTTGGGGCGGTCCCGGATTCAGGCCGTCGGCGCTACCGGCGCTCGCAGCGCTCTCACGATCCGGAACGGCAGGCCTTTGCGGGTGGCGCGGGGTGGGTTGGCGGTGCGAGCCCGACGTTCGGTTTCGGCTTCTCGTTCCAGCGCCAACATCACGCTGTGGTGGTAGCTCATGCTCATCGGGATCATGGCAAGCTCCTCGCTGGGCCGTATCTCTCACCAACGTAAGCCGAGACGCCCCGCGTCGCATCGGGAGCCGACCCCCATATTGGGCGGAGCGCCCCCTACTTCGAGGGCTCCACTGCGCCGCTTTCCGCCGCCCGCTCCACTGCCTCTGCTCGGCTCGCTACGCCGAGCTTGGTGAGGATCGCCGACACGTGATGCTCCACCGTCTTGGGTGACACGTACAGCCGCGCAGCGATCTCGCTGTTGGATCGCCCCTTGGCCAGCAGCTCCAGCACTTCCTGCTGCCGCTGTGTCAGCCCCAACGGGTGACGGCGGGTGGCCGGCCGCGGCCCCCTTGGCACGCTCGTCACCCCTAGGTCACGTAGACGCCGCCGGACTATCGCCGCTGCCGGTAACGCCCCGAGCCGGTCAAAGATCTCGAGCGCCGCCACCAACGCGTCCCGGTCGCCGTCGCTCAGCGCCCATGCCTGCTCATAGGGACAGCCGATCGTGGCCCACGTCTCCGCTGCCTGCCGCCAGGCTCCCTTCATCTGGAGTGCAAATGGAGCCGCCAGCACTTCGTCGACGTCGACGGCACCCGAGCGCCACCACCAGAACATGATCTCGTCAGTCACCCAGGGCTGCGGCGCCGACCGCGCAACTTCCAGGACGGGAGCGATCGCATCGGCCACCCCGTCACGATCGTCACGCAACCACGCGTGCTCGGCTCGACCCAATGCCACCGGGCCCATCCGCTGCAGCTCCTCCGTCGGCAGAGCCTGCTGCCACGCCTGCTGCAGCAGGTCGCCCGCGCCCTCGGCTCCGCGTCGCACCGCAACCCGCCCAAGCGTCGTCAACGCAGGCAACGTCGTGATCCCCGGAGCGCGAGGACGGGCCAACACCCAGCGCGCCTCTGTTTCGGCCCCCGTCAGGTCCCCGGTTTCGAACAACATTCGCGCCCGCTCAGCCGCCATGTAGTACAGATCGCCGTGGATTTCACGGTTCCTCGTGAATGCGATTCCCTCCTCGAGAAGTTCGGCGGCGGCTGCGTAGTCGCGGACGTCGAGCAGCGTCCAACCGAGATTGCTGTATGCCCGGGCGGCGTGCTCGTCGAGGCCTTCGTCCAGCGACAGGGCCAAGCTCTGCCGCAGCACGAGCCAGCCCTTCTCGTCACCAGTACGGATGCGGGCGCTTCCCAGGTTGTTGAGCGCATGCGCCTCGGCCCCCGGCGCCCCAACCTCGCGTGCAGTGTCGATCGCCTTCGTGGCCCAACGGATCGCCTCGTCCGCCTCGTGCGCCAACATGTGGAGCTGTGCAAGATTGCTGTAAGCCATCGCCAGCTCAGCGGTCGGCTCGATCGATTCCAACACGCCGATCGCCTCCATCCCGCTCTCCAAGGCGTCGTCCCGGCTCCCCGTCCACCAGTGCACCCGGGAGATCCACCGCAGCATGGCGCCCTCGCCGCGGCGGTCGCCCAGCTCCCGATACAGCGCCAGCGCCTGCTGCGCGGCGTGGATGGCCGACGGCGCGTCGTCGACGAAGTAGCACTCTGCGGTGTACTCCGATAGCAGGGCTACCTGCTCGGATGGCGATAGGCGATCCAGGTATGGCAACACCCGGTCATAGTGCGAA
>CAMYIK010000268.1 GCA_947258365.1 uncultured Thermoleophilia bacterium
CTCATCATCCTGGCCGCTGAGCTGGGCAAGCGCGGAGCGGCATCGTCGAGCGGCACGGCCGGGGATTCGGGCTCAGCGCCGCAGACCGCCGACGCCGGTGGCGCTTCGTAGCTGGCCCTTTGCGCGGTTTGATCGCGTCGGTGACGGCCATCCTGGCCCTCGTGAATGGAGTACCTTGATACGACGACAGAGGAGCATGACGACCTGACCGTGGCCACACCACCGGACAGATCGGAGTCTCACGTGTCCGCAGGCGCAGACGGGCAGGTCTCGACCGTTCCAGATGGCGATCAGCCGCTAGAGGCGACCGAGTGGACCGGGGACGCACCCCGCCACTTCGTGCGGCTCCATGCCTGGCTGGACCAGCGGTTCTCGCCCAAGGCTCGCCGCCGCCTGGGTGTCGTGGTCGGGTTCGGCGCGGCTCTTCTGGCAACGCTCATCGCGGCCGGCCTGGCCAAGCGCGTCGGGCTGGACATCCCGTGGGCCGCGTGGATCGGGCTCTTCCTCGCCAACTGGATCGGGAACGGCGGCATCCTCGTTCCCATCCCGGGCTTGCGCCTGGTGGGTATGACGATGACGGCGCACCAGGGCGCGGAGGGGGCCACGATCTTCGTCGGGCTCGTCGCTGGCTTCGCCATGGCCCTGGGGCAGACCTCGTTCTACCTCACCGCCGCGAGCGGCTCGAAGCACCTCCAGGATTCCAAGGACAAGAAGGAGAAGAAGGCCAGAGACGGACGCGTCGCCGTCCTCCTGCGCAGGGCCAAGGACAAGGTCGCGGATTTCGTCGACCGGCACGGGTTCCCCACCATCTTCACGCTCTCGACCTTCCCCAACCCGCTCACGACCTTCGCGACCATCACCGCGGGCAGCATGGGCATGGGCTTCCGGGAGTTCCTCGTTGCCAACTTCCTTGGGCACGTGATCCTGGGGCTCATCCTGGCTTTGTTCGGCCAATGGTTGCTGGGCGTCTAGTCCAACAAGGCTGCAGCGGCCCGGCACGTCTACACCCGGTGTGGGTGTAGTAGTGATGTATCCACACCGTCATGCTGGGGCTTGGATCCAGATAGGCGATTAGCAGTGAGGAGAGTCGGGATGCTCGCGCAACTCCGGACGCTGCTCACTCTCGACCTCGACGCGATCGACGTGCGCAAGGGCGTGATGGGCGTCGTGGCCATCGGTATCGTCGTCATCTTCGTGGCCATCTTCGGCACGGTGGGTATGACGGCCGGGCTGGCCGCGCTGAACGTAAACATGGCCGACCACCCCGGATCGCTGCGCGACCGAAGCTTGGCAATCGTGCTCATGACGGTCCTCGGTGCGCTGATCGCGCTGGTGGCGGTCTGGGCCGGGACGAGCCACGTCTGGGTGGCCACGCTGCTGACGTTCGTCGTCACCGGCGTCGCTACGCTGGTTTCGGGCTTCGGCCCTGGCGCGGCCGTCCGTGGCCTGCTCCTTTCGATCTGGGCCATCGTGGCCTTGACCTTCGGTGGCGACACAGAGTCGGCCGTCCAACTCGCCGTTGCTTTCGCCCTGGGTGGCGTGATCGCCGCGGGCATCATCTGGCTGCGCGACCGAGCCCTGCCGGAGCCATCAGCCGAGGTCGAGGTAAAGGCTGCGACTCGCACGCTCGGCGACCTCGCCCGTTCACCGCTGGGTTGGTTCTCGCTCCTGCGAGCGAGCGCCGCCGCACTGGCCATGGTCCTCGGTGCTCTGCTCTTCCCCGAGCACGCCATATGGGCCGCGCTGACCGTCATGCTGGTCATGAAGCCCAAGGCAGGGGAGGCCGTCGCGGCCGGGGTGCTGCGAACCCTCGGGACACTCGCTGGCGTAGTAGCGGCTGAGGTTGTGCTGGACATCAGCAATGGACAGGACGCAGTCATCATCATCGGTTTCTTGATCGCCGCCTTCGGCATGGCCGCCTTCAAGAAGGTCAACTACGCGATCTTCGTGCTCTTCCTCACGGCTCTGCTGGTCCTTTCGCAGGCGCTCATCGGCGAGTCTGCTGACACTGCGGCCACCGACCGGCTGTTGGCCACGATCATCGGCGCGGTCATCGCGTTCATCGGCATCGGCGTCGGGCGCTGGGCCCTTGCCCGAAGTACCGAGGACGGCGGCGGGGCGCCCGATCCAACCACTGACGAACTGGGAGACATGGACACGACACCGGGCTAGGCAAGCACACGGTAGGCAAGCGACGCCGCCCACTTCTGCGGCAACTATCCGGGTCTTCGCCATCGCGACGATCACCCGATGTAATGGTGATCACGAACGAGAGGGACATGAGCGATTATGAGTGACCTATCGGCGACTGATGTACTGGACAAGAGCGAGACTGTGAGCGGCGGCAAACGGCCTGTACCGTCTTGGCTTGAGAACCTCGCGGCACTCGGCTGGCGTGTGCTCGTAATCGTCGCCCTGGTCGTGGTCCTCGCGTACGCCGGCTCGCTCATCTGGAACGTGGTGGCCTCGATCGGCCTGGCCATCGTCGTGGCCATCGTCCTGGCGCCCATGGTGATGCGTATGCGGGACAGCGGGCGCTCCCGGAGCTCGGCCGCGGGCATCGCCTGGCTCGTGGGCATCGGCGTGGGCTTGGCGCTCTTGCTCCTGGTCGCGGTTTCGCTCGTGCCGTACGTGGTGGACATCGTGGAGGCGCTACAGGCGGGACAGGACGAGATCGAGTCCTTCGTGGCGGACCTCCAGTTGCCGACCTGGCTCAGCACCGCGCTCACGGATGCCCTCGAGCAGGCTGAAGGCGTCAGCGGCGATGCCGTC
>CAMYIK010000269.1 GCA_947258365.1 uncultured Thermoleophilia bacterium
CGACCAGCCTCCTCGACACGCACCGGCCCGCCGCCCGGAGCTGAGCCGAGGTAGGGCCCGTAGCCGGGGAACGGCGCGCCCGTGCGGCATTCCGCGTGCGGCGCCGCGGCGGCGGTCTGGCAGGTTCCGGAGCGAGGGCCACATCCGCCCCGAAGCCGCTCAGGAGCACCTCCATGCTGGTCGCTCGCGGCCGTCGCCCGTTGCCAAGCCCTCAGGCAGCAATGGGAGGAGCAATCACGACCGGCACTCGAGACCGCGCCACGGACGACCGCCAGGGACGGCGCGTCGCCAATCGCTGGTCCATGACCACGCTCGTCGCGGCCACTCTGCCTGCGGTGTCGAAAGCAATTCTGTTCGGGTTGGGACCGCCGGTCACGATCGTTGCGACGTCGTGATCTCCGAAGCGCGCGGAGTAGACCTCAGCGAGCCGTTCGAGGTAGATCTCCCTCGCATCCGGGAACCCGATACTCTCCGCCTCGGCGAAGGCCGCGATGTTGGCGACGATGTCCCGGGTGATCAGCACGAGCACGGTAACGCGCCCTCCGCGATCGGCTACCTCTTTGGCAACTTCGATGACTCCGTTTTCTTTGGCGACTTCGATGGTTGCATCACCATCGCGGGCGGGTTCGATCACGGCGATCATATGTTCTTGGGTCTTCACGTTTGTTCCTCTTTATCCTGGCTCTGTGTGATTTACTCGTCGTCGACCGTGGCTCCGGTGAGAAGGAGGCGGTAGTAGATGGGGCCGAGGATGTGATCCAATATGAGCTCGACCTCCTCGTCGGTAGCCGTCTCGGTGGCGATCTCGCGAACGAGCTCCGCAGCGATGCTCCGTCTTTCGGACCAGAATTGGTGAAACCCATCCGCGAGGCGCTTGTTCCGCGCCGATTCGCCAACGATTCCGGCAATGATGGCCCCGAGATCGGTGCGCCTGTTCACCCGGACGATGTCTTGGAGGAAGACGAACAGCGCGTAGCGCGGATCGTCGAGCGCCGGCACCGGAACGCCTTCCTCGGCGAGGTTGCTCAGCAGGTGCACAAATAGATCCTCTTTGCAGCGGTAGCGTCGGTAGAGCGTGTCCTTGCCAATGCCGGCACCGCGGGCGATTTCGTCCATCGAAGCGCCCGTGAATCCGCGTTCGGCCAAGACAGACCGAGCCGTCTCGAGAATCGCTCGATCCACCGCCGGGTCACGGGGCCTGCCCCGCAGCCGAGGCTTGGTCGTCGAAGTATCTAACATGAGATTTACCATACCATACTGTCCCGTATTGTAAAGAGAGCAATATGTCGATCGGCCGGCGCCCTCTGACAAGGCGTCGTTCACCTGAACGCTGAGACTCCTGGAGGCAACCTGCGCTGCGGTACCCGTCAGCGACGATGACGCGACCCGGGGCGGGCCATGACCTTGGCGAGGGGGCGCAACGCCATCCATCCCTGCTCGCGAGGACGGTGCACGTCTGCCTCGATGAGGGAGGGGAACTCGAGCAGCGGTGTGAATCTCACCTTGCCACGCTGGAGCCCGATGAACGCGCTCGTTGGCGCATCGGCAACGGCTTCCTCGATGAGGTACTCGACGCATTCTGAGGCCAACCGGGTGGCCTGGATACGGTCGAAAGGCGAGGGGTCGCCGCCCTGTTGCACGTGCCCGAGAATGGCTTCGCGCACATCAAACTCACCCCCGCCTTCATGTCCGAATAGCGCTTTGATGAAACTGGTCGTGTAGACGGGGTCGGCGTGCTCGCTGCGGATGACAAGACCCAAGCGCTTGCCGTGAGCAAAGCCTTCCCTGAGGTCGTTGACGTCGGTCTCGAGATCCTGCAGCGAGATCCCTTCCTCGGGCAGGTAGACGCGCTCGGCGCCGGTTGCCAGTCCGCTCATCAGCGCCAGGTAACCGCAATCATGACCCATCACCTCGACGACAAAACACCGACCAGACGCCACGGCCGACTGCTTGATCTTGTCGACGTCTCCCACGATGCTGTTGAGCGCGGTATCAGCACCGATGCTGAGTTCGGATCGGGGCAGGTCGTTGTTGATCGACGCGGGGAGGCAAACGATCGGTAGTCGCAACGCCGGATACTCTGCCGCCCGAATCGCCAACTCATGGGCGGCCTCGTAGCCGGACCAGCCACCCACCATCAGCAGTCCGTCGATGTGGTGAGCCTCGAGCTGTGAAGCGATGGCCGCAAACCTGTCGCCCGAAGGAATGAAACGGTTGGTGCCCAGCTCGGCGCCGCCGCGCGAAACCCAGCCGTTCACGCTCATCCAGCCCATCTCCTCGACGTCCCCATCCCTGAAGCCTTCGAACCCGTCCCTGATGGCCAGCATCGTGTGGCCGTGGTCGATACCGACGCGCACCGCCACCCGCACCGCGGTGTTCATCCCGGGGGCCGGGCCTCCACCGTGGACAACTGCGAGCCGCAGCCGCCGCTGCCCCGGCGCCGGTGCATGCGGCTGCGCACGGACCATGGTGCGGATCATGCGGAAGGAGTTTCGGAAACTCCCACCTCGCATCTCCATCGCAGTGTCGTAGTCATGCTCGGCGATGACCTGCGCCACCGCTCGCGTTTTGTCCACACACTCCATGAGCGGAGAACTGATGATCTGGTGGCCGCGGATGCCAATGAGCTGAGCTTCGCCGCCCGGTGACATGACAACTTGCTCCACAGCTGCGTAGCCGAGCACGGTGCTCAGATACCGGTCGAACGCACTGGGGGCGCCGCCACGTTGCACATGGCCCAAGCTGGTGACGCGAGTG
>CAMYIK010000270.1 GCA_947258365.1 uncultured Thermoleophilia bacterium
GCCGCCGGGAATGACAGTCGAAACGGCCTCGTGCGACAGGATCCACGCCAGCGCTAACTGTGCCGGGGTCGTTCCCTCAGGCACCAGAGGACGCAACTCCTCCATCGCTTCGAGCCCAACGTCGAATGGGACCCCTGAGAATGTCTCGCCGACATCGAACGCCTCGCCATTGCGGTTGTACTGCCGATGGTCGTCGGCCCCGAACTCCGAATCTGGCGACATCTTGCCGGTGAGCGACAGGGCAGTGCCGAAGGTGATCACGTCGCCGTCCGCGACGGCGGGCACCGCGGCCACCGCCAACCCGAGCCCGGCGAACCAGGCGAATGCCAAGTTTCGGATTCTGTGAGTTGCTTTTGCGATTCTCATTACCACTCTCTCCCTTGATTTGCGTTGTACCGGACTCGAATGCATGTGGGGGTTGTCGGCTCCACGGTCAGCACGACACGCGTGCGGATACTTCGACACGAGCGTGGGAACCCGAGTACGCGCACCGACGTACCGTGGTAGCTGAACTCCCGGAACAGGGCCACGGCCGCGCTGCGGATGCGCGCTGGCGTGTTGTCCTGCCCGGCGGACTCTGATCCGGAAAGCATTGACCGGTTGCTAGGCACGGTTTATCGCGGCTCCCCACTGAACACTCGTAAGGTTGATGATATCTGTGCCATTATTCACGGTCAATGCTTCGGCTGCCCCAGGGCTGCCCGACGGTCGGGAACGGCGTTCTCACGGGCCTTGGGGGTAGGGGCTTGAAGTGCCGGCGAACTGGGCCGCGACGCGGCTCGCGCCTGCCGGGCCACTCGTCGCCGAGGAGCCTTGTGAGGCGGATCCGCTGAGAATATGAATGTCGAACTTGAACTCTGACAGCGAGCGCGAACGCGCGGAATCGAACACAGCTTCCTCGGGCGCGCCCTTGCCGCCCGATCCGGCCGGCGCTAGGCGGGGTGGCAGTCTGCTGCAAGTACGCGACCTGTGCAAGTCCTTCGACCGGGTCGTCGCCAACGACTCCGTCAGCATGGACGTTGCTCGTGGATCCATCGTTGGCCTTATTGGGCCCAACGGTTCGGGCAAGACCACCCTGTTCCACTCCATCGTCGGCCTGCACCCGGTGGACCAGGGGGAGGTGTGGTTCGACGGCCGTGAAATCACGCGCATGACGATGGCGGAGACCGCGCGGATCGGTCTTGTGCGCACGTTTCAGCAGTCCCACGTCTTTGACCGTCTGAGCTGTATCGACAACCTGCGGATCTGCGTCCCGCGTGCGGGCGAAGAATGGCTCGACATGCTGCGCGCCCTGCCGCGAGAGCTCGAACAGCGCGGGCTCGAGCTGCTCGACTTTGTGGGCCTGTACCCGGTCCGAGAGGTCCCGGTGGGCGAGCTCTCCTACGGCCAGCGCAAGTTGCTCGAGCTGGCGATGGCCCTGATGAGTCGACCCAGGCTGCTGTTGCTCGACGAGCCGACAGCGGGCGTCAGTCCGGTCATGATCAACGGCATCATGGACCGGCTGCAGCGTGTCAACGCCGAGATGGGCGTGACGCTGCTGATTATCGAGCACAACCTGCGCGTGGTCATGAGCCTGGCGCAACGGATCTATTGCCTGGCCGCAGGCCGCGTGCTCGCGGCGGGAACGCCGCCCGAGGTGCGCGGCAACCCCCGCGTCGTCGAGGCCTATCTGGGGAAGCTGCGGGCGAGCGGCGACTGGGAATCACACGCGGACCGCGCGCTTCGCGGCAGCGATGGCGGGGTCCAGCCCCGCTTCGTCGCGGGGGTCGCGACGCTCGTGGAACGCCGGGTCGATGTCACCCGGATCGAGGCCCTCGCGGGGCCCCACCCCGCGCTTCGCGTCGAGGGGCTGGTAGCCGGCTACCATCGCCGCGAGGTGCTCCATGGCGTGGACCTCGGGCTCGGCGCGGGTCAGGCGGCCTGTGTGATCGGACCAAACGGCGCGGGCAAGTCGACCCTGCTACACGCGATCTGCGGCCTGGCGAGCGTCGGCAGCGGCCGGGTAACGGTCGCGGGAAGGGACGTGACGCGACTCGCCGCGAGCGCGATGCTGCGCGACGCCCGGCTCGCCCATGTCATGCAGGACACCTCGGTGTTCCCGGACATGACGGTGGAGCAGAATCTGGTGCTCGGCGGTCACCTGTTGCGTTCGCGCGCGCGAGCCCGCCAGGCGGCGGAGGAGATCCTCGATCGCTACCCGGTGCTCGCAGCGCGCCGAGGTTACCCGGCGCGCACCCTGTCCGGCGGCGAGCGGAGAATGCTGGAGCTGGTACGGTCGCTGATCATGCGACCCCGTGTGCTGCTCGTCGACGAGCCGTCCATCGGCCTGGCGGCACGCTTCGTCGACCAGATCTTCGGCGTGCTCGCCGACCTCAAGCAACGCGAGGGCATCGCAATCCTGATGGTGGAGCAAAATGCCGCGATGGGCCTCGAGTTCGCCGACGTGGGCTACGTGATGGTCAATGGCAAGATCGCGATGGCCGGCCGGGGCGACGACCTGTTGCGGGACCCGGAGGTGGGGATGTTGTTTCTGGGCAGCTAGGCGCGACGCGCTACGGGTGCAAACGCCTCCTCCGGCGGGGAAGCGCCCCCCAAACCCTCGTGTGGCCGCACTCGTGAGCCGCACCGACCAATCCCTGACCGGCGTGCGCCGCGCCGGGCAGATCTTTCGATCTTGGTTGCCTCGCCCGCACCGGCCCGAGTTGTACTGTTGCCAACGTCGCTCGCGCCAACCGC
>CAMYIK010000271.1 GCA_947258365.1 uncultured Thermoleophilia bacterium
ACTGCCTGCAGGTGCAGCTGATGCCAGAGAGCGACGCCAACTTCGCCAACAACCTCGGGCAGGAGAATACCCAGGTGGGTGTGGTCCACTCGCCGGCCGAGTTCGCGTTCCTGCTTCAAAACAACTCGCCGAAGCAAGAGCAGATCGTCTTCAAGACGGATACCTATGCGCTTCCCGAGCCGGCGCCCTGCGATCGAAGCGGTACGGCGGCATTCGATCCGGCGACGCATGCAACGGCCACCTATCCTGTGCCGCCCGGATGGACCGTGGACATCAGTCCGGAAGAGCCGGTTCTGAAGCCGGGTGAATCGCAGACGATCAAGACTCAGATCGCCGCGCCTCCTTCCTTCAAGGGAACGAAGGCGTTCAACGTCAACGCCTTCAACAGCGCCGGATTCGTTGGCGGCGTGACCTTGTACGTCACCGCTCAGTAGGCAACGCCATGGCCTATCCGGAATACACGAAGTGCACCACGATTAGCGCCGCGTGGAACCAGAGGAAGGAGGGCGCGGCGCCCTGGAGCCACATGTTCATCGCGTGGATAGCGACATCCCTCGCGAATGCCACCGTTGTCGTCATCATCGCGGCGATCCTCTCGGCCGCGGAGCTTGCGATCGTTTCCGGACCGATAGCGATTGGCGTCCTGATAGGCGCCCTGTACGGCGTCGTGACGTACTGCAACTGGTGGCTCGAGCGCCGACTGATATGCATGGACGGCGACAACAACCACTGTGCGATCGGCTTCGTCGCCGAATTCGAGCCACCTGAGAGCAGGACGGGCTGGGAGGCCTTCGACAACGACTTCAGTATGAACATCGGCGTGATCGGCACCTACTTCGGCGACTTCGATCTGGACGCCGCCAGCAAGACCAAGCCCTTCGGCTATCTGCTGAAAAGCGCCCGCAACGACGACATCGTCAAGAAGGGCTTCTTCCACACCGGGGTAAATGCGCCCGGGGATGCGAAAGCGAGCCCTCCGTATGCCGGCATGGACAGGATGAAGGCGCTCCATGTGGAATTCGAAGGCCGCGGAATCGTCACGTTGCGTGACTGGGTCAAGGGCCTGATCGCGCTGCTTCTGCTCGCCGAGGTGCTCGCTGCTCTCTGTGCCGGCGGTCTCGTTTGGGCGTGTGCGTTACTTGCGGTATTGCTCATGCTGTTCTTGTCTCTGGGACACATGGGTATTCAGGAAGCGCTGAGCGACAGCGCCAACCCGGGCGACATCGATAAGGCGCTCGGTAGCCTGAGCGTCGGCGACATCGTTCTGGTGAGCGGGCGCTGGGTCTACGACGCGGGCCACATCAACGAGGAGAGAGGCTGGAACGAGATCCACCCCCTCCGGCACTGCCAGATCATCAAGGAGGGCGTTTTCAACGGCGATTGGGCCAGCGTTTTCCCGCTGCGCTTTGACGAGTGGTGCAAGCAGGTGGCGGCCATCGGGTCGACATCGATGGTCGCCAAGCAGAAGGAGCCGCAGAACGGCTGGCAGATCCACCCGCTAGTCGATGGCTGCCGCCCTCTCTCCAGAGACTAGCCGAGCGGATAGCGAACACCGAGGGGTGGGTCTACCCTGGTTGGTGGGGCGGCGCCGCCAGGTTGCTCCTCTGCTAAGAAGCTCGGGTAGCTCGATGGTTTCTCCAAAGGAGTCCGGGTGGATTCCGAGATCTCGGCGGGAGATCGATTGGGTGGCTCCCGTTCGGCTGATCCCCGTTCCGGGGAGGAGTGAGGTATGAAGAAGAGTTCCTTGTGGACGATCCTGACCGCGGTGTCGCTTCTGTTTCTGGCGAGCGTGGCCGCCGAGCCACTCGCCGCGGGGCAGCCTGAAGCCCAGGCCGCTCCGTTCGTCGCGGCGGGCGAGTCGGCCTCGGCGCTGACGGCGCTCCGGACGCCGAGACCGCGGCTGCGGGCCTTCGGCAAGTCGGGCGGGCTGGTCGTCGACACCATGGAGATCACCGGCCCCTGGGCTGCGCTGCCCGCCATCTACGACGACACCATCGCCGCCATCGAAGCAGTCGGCGGCACCCTCGCAGTCTCGTCGCACCAGTCCCACGCCTACACCGACGGCGCCTGCCTCTACTTCACGTTCGCCGGGCGCACCGAGCCCGAGGATCGCGAGGCGTACTACCGCGCCGCGTGGGACGCCGGAACCGGGGCCGTGCTCGACCACGGTGGGGCCTTGAGCCACCATCACGGAGTCGGACTCAACCGCAGCCGCTTCGTGCCCCGAGCGCTCGGAGAGGCATTCGGAGTGCTGCAGTCGATGAAACATGCGCTCGACCCCAACGGGATCCTGAATCCGGGCAAGTTCGGCCTCGACGATCCGTTCGGGTCTCCCGAGTGGCCCTGACCCGCTGATGCCCGAGATCACCTGGCGGGCGGTGCTGCTCGGGGCCAGCGTGGCGCTTGCCATCGGCTTGCCCGCATCGGTGCTGGCCGGGCTCACCGACGGCTCGAACTCGGCCGACGACAACTCGTCCTGGGTGTTCGTCTTCCTCGGCGTCACGTTGTTCGGCATGGCTCTCGGTGGGGCGGCCGCCGCGCGGCGACGACCCGATGCACCATTGACCCACGGCGCCATCGCCGCCTTCTGCGCCTTCGTCCCGATCCAGGCGCTCGGCGCGGCATCCCAACTCATCAACGACGACCCGTCATCGCTCTCGGTGTTCGGCGTGGTGTTCTCGGCCACCCTGCTCACCACCGCCGGCATCATCGGCGCCGCGATCTCGCAACGACGG